>NZ_JADBGB010000002.1 GCF_015220045.1 Marivivens aquimaris
ACGGCCAGCGACACTTCGGTGCCGGTGGCGATCAGGGTCACGTCGCGGCCTTCGCCGAACGAACGGATGACGTAGGCGCCCTTGGCGGTCAGGTTCTCACCTTCGTCTGCCGAACGCAACTGGGGCACACCCTGACGTGAAAGCGCCATGAGCGACGGCTTGTTGGTGGTGCGGATCGCGATGTCCCACGCTTCGAGCGTTTCGACCGCATCGGCGGGGCGGAACACCAGAAGGTTCGGGATCGAGCGGAGCGATGCCATGTGCTCGACCGGCTGGTGGGTCGGACCGTCTTCGCCCAGACCGATGGAGTCGTGGGTCATGACGTGGATGGTCTGGATACCCATGAGCGCCGACAGACGGATCGCATTACGCGAGTAGTCCGAGAACACGAGGAACGTGCCGCCGTAGGGGATGAAACCGCCGTGCAGTGCGAGGCCGTTCATCGCAGCCGCCATACCGAATTCGCGCACGCCGTAGCCGATGTAACGGCCGGGAGTTTCGCGGGTATACTGGGTGTCGACAGCCTTTACGCGGGTCAGGTTCGATCCGGTGAGGTCAGCCGAGCCGCCGACCATGGCCGGAACGGCGGGGGTCAGGGCTTCGAGTGCCATCTGGCTGGCTTTGCGGGTTGCGACCTTGGCCGGTTCCGCAGCGAGTTTCGCCAGAGCGTCTTTGAAGGCTGCGTCATAGCCCTCGGGCAGCTTGCCCGACATGCGGTCGATGAAAGCCTGCTTTTGCGGGTGGGCGTCCAGTTTGGCTTCCCATTCCTTGCGGGCGTCAGCGCCGCGCGAGCCGATGGCGTGCCATTCGAGCGCGAGGTCTGCCGGAATTTCGAACGGAGCCGCGTCCCAACCCAGCGCAGCCTTGGCAGCCGCACCTTCGTCGTCGCCGAGCGGCGAGCCGTGAACGCCAGCAGTGCCCGACTTGTTCGGGGAACCGAAGCCGATGATGGTTTTCATCGCGATCAGCGACGGCTTGCCGGTTTCTGCCTTGGCGGCGGTCAGCGCAGCGTCGAGTTCCTCTGCATCGTGGCCGTCGCAGGACTGGACGTGCCAGCCGCAAGCGGCAAAGCGGGCAGGGATGTCTTCGGAGAATGACACCGAGGTCGGGCCGTCGATGGTGATGCTGTTGTCATCGTAGAGCACGACCAGCTTACCAAGGCCGAGGTGACCGGCGAGGCTGATGGCTTCCTGACCGATGCCTTCCTGAAGGCAACCGTCGCCCAGCATGACATAGGTGTGGTGATCGACGAGGCCGTCGAATTCAGACGCGGCGAGCTTTTCAGCCATCGCCATGCCGACGGCGGTCGCGATGCCCTGACCCAGCGGGCCGGTGGTGGTCTCGATGCCTTTGGCGTGACCGTATTCGGGGTGACCTGCGGTGATCGCGCCCCACTGACGGAAGTTTTTGACCTGATCGATGGTCATATCTTCGTAACCGGTCAGGTGCAGAAGTGAATAGAGCAGCATCGACGCGTGGCCGTTCGACAGAACGAAACGGTCGCGGTCCGCCCAATCAGGGTTCGACGCGTCGAACTTCAGGTGCTTGCGGAACAGAACGGTGGCTGCGTCGGCCATACCCATCGGCGCACCGGGGTGGCCGGAGTTCGCGGCATTCACGGCGTCGATCGACAGCGCGCGGATGCAGTTGGCGAGAGCGAAGTTAAGGGGATCGGCAGCCGACTTGGCCGCGATAAACGAATCTTTGGGCATGAAAAGTCCTCCTGTTGCGCCATTGCTTAGAAGCAAATGTGAAAAATCACAACCTAAAATAACAAAATCACAAAACATGATTGATTTTGTGATTTGCTCTGTTATTTTCCACAACAAGGGCCGATGGTGCGTTACCGCCTGTCGGAGAGGAGACGTCATGAAACTAGAAGACCGCCGCCAGAACATTCTGGACCTGCTGGTGCAGGCCGGTTCTGTCACGCTCGACGATCTGTCGGCGCGGTTCGGCGTGTCGAAAATGACGATCCACCGCGATCTGGACGAACTGGAAGCAGCTGGCCTTCTGCGCAAGGTGCGCGGCGGGGCCTCGATCGAGACGTCCACGCAGTTCGAAGCCGACTACCGCTACCGCGCGCTGCAAAACACCGATGCCAAACGCGGCGTCGCTGCCAAAGCGGCGGAGCTGGTCGAACCCGGAATGACCGTGCTGATCAACGACGGCACGACGGCTGGGATCATGGCCGAAATGCTTGCTCAGGTGCGTCCGCTGACAGTGATCACCAATAACCTCGCCGCCATTCAGGTGCTGACCGAAGTGCAGGGCATCACGCTCATCGCATTGGGCGGTATATATAGTCGTAAGTTCAACGGCTTCTTCGGCCTCGTGACCGAACAGTCCTTGTCGCGGCTGAAAGCGGATATCGCGTTCCTGTCCTCGCCCGCGATTTCCGGCGGCATGGCCTATCACATGGATGAAAGCGTCACGCGCTGTAAGCAGGCGATGATCAAGGCAGGCGCGCAGCGCGTTCTGCTGGCCGACGCCAAGAAATTCGGGCGCACCGCGCTGCACCAGCTCGCGGACCTGAGCGAATTTGACACTATCGTCACCGACAAGCTGTCCCCCGACGTGGCCGACCCGCTGCGCGATCAGGGGATCAAGATTATGAATGTAAAGGAATGACCCATGGCTGATTTCTGGATTGGTACAAGCTGGAAGATGAACAAGACCCTCGCCGAAGCGAAAGAGTTCGCCGAAGGTCTGGCCGCTGCCGACGCCGCCCGTGACGACCGCATCCAGCGTTTTGTCATTCCGCCCTTCACCGCCGTGCGCGAAGTGAAGCAAATGCTGGCCGACACCTCGGTCAAGGTCGGCGCGCAGAACATGCACTGGGACGACGCTGGCGCGTGGACCGGTGAGGTGTCGCCGCTGATGCTCAAGGACTGCAACCTCGACATCGTGGAGCTGGGTCACTCGGAACGCCGCGAGTTCTTTGGCGAAACCGACGAGACTGTTGGCCTCAAGACCGAAGCTGCCGTCCGTCACGGGATGATCCCGCTGATCTGTCTGGGCGAAACGCTCGAACAGCGTGAAAGCGGCCGTGCTGCCGACGTGCTGGCCGAAGAGGTGCGCGGCGCGCTCGGCAAGCTGTCGGACGAACAGAAGTCGGCTGAAATCCTGCTCGCCTACGAGCCCGTCTGGGCCATCGGCGTCAACGGCATTCCGGCGTCGAGCGAATACGCCGACGCCCGTCAGGCAGAAATCATCGCGGTCGCCGAAGAGGTGCTCGGCCGCAAGGTGCCGTGCCTCTATGGCGGCTCGGTCAATCCGGAGAACTGCGAGGAACTGATCCAGTGCCCGCACATCGACGGTCTATTCATCGGTCGTTCCGCGTGGAACGTGAACGGCTACCTCGACATCCTGGCCAAGTGTTCGGCCGTAATCTAACGAACGGAGAGATCCATGAAACTCGCAGTAGCAGGCGATAGCGCAGGTGCAGGTCTGGCCAAGGTTCTGGCCGACTACCTTTCGGACAAGCACGAAGTGACCTTCCTCGACATGGCGGAAGTGAACGCGGAATTCTACGCGAACCTGTCGGACACCGTCGCATCGGGCGTCGCTGGCGGCACTTATGAAAAGGCCATTCTGGTCTGCGGCACCGGCATCGGTGTTTGCATCGCCGCCAACAAGGTTCCGGGCATCCGCGCAGCGCTGACCCACGACACCTATTCGGCTGGCAAGGCCGCGACCTCGAACAACGCGCAGATCATCACCATGGGTGCGCGCGTGATCGGTGCCGAAGTCGCCAAGACCATCGTCGACGAATTCCTGTCGAAGTCCTTCGACGAAGCAGGCGCCTCGGCTAGCAACGTCCAGGCGATCAACGACGTCGACGCCAAGTACAACAAGTAAGCCGGTCCTTCGGGATTGGTCGCGGCTCGTATGCTCCCCGGCGTGCGGGCCGCTTTTTTGTCTGCCGAGCTTGGTTGGACTAAAGTCCCAATTGTGGCACAACTATGAAACGGTTTCTAAGTTCGATGGTGAGAACGGTTCTTATCTCTACCCTGAGTAGGAATGCTGCGTGCTGAACCGCAAGGAAAATAGGCGCACGCAACGGGAAGAAAAACCCGCAGCGTACGCCCCCAATCAACGAATCCGTTGGTCGCCACACGCGCTAAATAGCTGAAGGTACACACAAAAGGGCCATTGGGGTGTCCAGCAATACGGACAATCCCAGTAACTCACTCACAAACCATTCAACAAACAACCAGCTACCATGCTGTGTGTATGGGCAACCTATCCGAAAGGTCATATTCCCGCAAGTGGCGAACTCCTTACTTTACGTCAATGCGGCAAAAGTAGGGCGGAGCGGTTTTGCCAAGCAAAATAAGGCGGTTATCCGTCAAGCACCGACTTTGGTCGTAGTCCTCAATCGATTTAGAAGCGGCTTTCTGTGCACTCGTGTGCAACTTTGGCGGATTCTAGGCGTATGCGATTGAATCGTGCACCCTTCGGTCTAGCTGACATAAGCCGATGCCTCTTCAGGTATGAGTAACGTTAATAAAAACGTCACAAATAGCCCAAAGCAGCTTGATCAGGCGGCATCTGAGTGAAAAAAGACGCTCGCAACGCGGATTTTAAGGGGGAACGCCGTGCTCGACCTGACCAACATACGTGAAGAGCTGGCCCAGCATTACGACCTCGCGCCGAACCCCGAGCTGGCAGAGGCGATGTCGGACACGTTTGCCAAGATGGACCGTGTGGTCAATCCAATCGACTGGGCCCGTTACGCGCCCTACGTCGCCGCGATCAACAAGCTCAAGAAAGAGAAGAACGCGGTCATTCTCGCGCACAACTACATGACGCCGCAGATCTATCACGGCGTTGCGGATGTGGTGGGCGACAGCCTCCAGCTTGCGATCGAGGCAACCCGCGTCGAAGCCGACATTATCGTTCAGTGCGGCGTCCACTTTATGGCTGAGACGTCGAAGATCCTGAACCCCGCCAAAACCGTTCTGATGCCCGACATGGACGCAGGCTGTTCGCTGGCCGATGCGATCACCGCCGCCGACATCGAAGAGATGCGCCGCCAGTACCCCGGTGCGCCGGTTGTCACCTATGTGAACACCACCGCCGAAGTGAAAGCCGCGTCGGACATCTGTTGCACCTCGTCGAATGCCGCGCAGATCGTTGCCGCGCTTGACGGTGACACGATCATCATGACGCCGGACCAGTACCTTGCGCAGAACGTGGCCAAGATGGTCCCGCAGAAAAAGGTCGTCTGGTACAACGGCTCGTGCATCGTGCACGAACAGTACACCGCTCAGGACATCCGCGAATTCCGCGAATGGAACCCCGGCACCCGTATCATCACGCACCCCGAATGCCCGCCCGAAGTGGTGGCAGAGGCCGACTACTCGGGCTCGACCAGCGGCATCATCAAGTATGTGAACGACGAAAAGCCCGAGCGCGCGATGCTGGTCACCGAATGCTCGATGGCGTCGAACATCGCGGACTCGCTGCCCGAAGTCGATTTCGTCGGTCCGTGCAACATGTGCCCCTACATGAAGATGATCACGCTGGAGAAAGTCCTCTGGACGCTCCACACCGGTCAGACCCCTGTCGAGGTCGACGCTGCGGTTGCCGACAAGGCGCGTCAGGCGGTCGAACGTATGATCGACATGAGCAAGCAGCTCGGTCTCTGAGGATACAAATGTGACCCATACCATCGAAACCGGCCGGATCGTCATCGTCGGCGCAGGATTGGGCGCGCTCTATGCGGCGCTCGAACTCGCGCCGCGTCCCGTATTGATGATCTCGCCGGAGACGTTGGGGCAGGGGGCATCTTCGGCTTGGGCGCAGGGCGGCGTTGCGGCGGCGATGTCCGAGGACGACAGCGCAGCGGCCCACGCCCGCGACACCGTTCTGGCAGGTGCCGGCACCGTTGATATCGAAATCGCGGAGATGGTGACCTCCCACGCGCGCGAACACATTCTGAACCTCACTGACAAGGGCACGCCCTTTGATCGCGGCCCCGAGGGCGGCTATGTGCTGAGCCTTGAGGCGGCCCACTCCAAACCCCGCGTCGTGCGGGTGAAGGGCGATCAGGCGGGCGCGAAGATCATGGAGACCCTGATCGAGGTCGTGCGCGAAACGCCTTCGGTTCAGGTTTGCACGAACACGCTGGCCACGGGCCTTGAGGTCGAGGATGGCGTGGTCAAAGGCGTCTATGTCAAAGCCTCCGACCGCGAGACCGAAGCCGTGCTGATCCGCTGCCCCGCTGTGCTGCTCGCCGGTGGTGGGTCGGGCGGACTGTTCGCCGTGACGACAAACCCGCCGCGCATCCGTGGTCAGGTCGTCGGCCTTGCCGCCCGCGCCGGCGTTGTCGTTGGCGATCCGGAGTTCGTGCAGTTCCACCCGACCGCGATGGACGTTGGCGAAGACCCCGCGCCGCTCGCGACCGAGGCGCTGCGCGGTGAAGGGGCCAAGCTGATCAACGCGGATGGCGAACGGTTCATGCTGGCGATCGACCCGCGGGCCGAGCTTGCACCGCGCGATATCGTGGCACGCGGTATCTTTGCCGAAACCCAAGCGGGCCGCCGTCCGTGCCTCGATACCCGCGAGGTTCTGGGCGCCGAGATCCTGACGAAGTTCCCCGTCGTCGCCAATGCCTGCGCGCGTAATGGCATCGACCCTGTGACGCAGCCGATCCCCGTCGCTTGCGCCGCACACTATCATATGGGCGGTATCGACGCCGACGATCAGGGCCGGACCAGCATGTCGTCGCTCTGGGTCTGCGGAGAGGCAGCCTCGACCGGCCTTCATGGCGCGAACCGTCTGGCGTCGAACGGTCTGCTCGAAGCGCTCGTTTTCGCCCGCCAATGCGCGCAGGACATCACGGCTCAGGTGCCGCTGGTCGATGCTGCAGAGGTGGAGCTGGAGTTCACCGACGGCGGCACCGACGCCTTCGCGCCCGAGAGCATGGCCGCGCTGCGCAAGACGATGACCGACAACGTGGGCGTTCTGCGCAATGCCGCCGGACTGCAAACCGCGCTGGCCGAAATCGCCCGTCTGGAAAAGCTGGAAGCGCAATCGCGCACCTTCAGCAACATGACCGCGACCGCAACGTTGATTACTGCGGCGGCCCTGCTGCGCGAAGAATCCCGCGGCGGTCATTTCCGCACCGATTTCCCTGAGGCCGATCCCGAACAGGCCCACCGCACTGAAATTACGCTGGCCGAGGCGCTCGAAATCCGCGCCCGCTGCGCCAAGGAGGGACCCCCATGACCTACGCCGCGCTGCCCGATCTGGTGCTTGAGCCGCTCGTCCGCAATGCCCTGACCGAGGACATGGGCACCTTTGGCGACATCACCACTCGCGCCGTGATCCCCGCCGGTGTGACTTATCAGGCCAAGCTGAACGCCCGCGACGAGGGCGTCGTGTCGGGAATGCAGATCGCGCGCATTGCGTTCCACCTCGTTGATCCGTCGCTGAAGATCGACACGCTGGTGGGCGACGGCGCTGCCGTGACCAAGGGCCAGACGCTGATGACCATTGAAGGCGCGGCCTCGTCGATCCTGATGGGCGAGCGCGTTGCACTGAACTTTGCGGGCCGTCTGTCGGGCATCGCTTCGCTGACTGCGCAGTTTGTCGCCCAGACCTCTGGCACGAAAACGCGCATCACCTGCACCCGCAAAACCACCCCCGGTTTGCGGACGGTGGAGAAGCTCGCGGTCCTGCATGGTGGCGGTTTCAACCATCGTTTCAGCCTCTCGGACGCGATCCTGATCAAGGACAACCACATCGCTGCGGCGGGCGGTATCCGCGCTGTGCTTGACGCGACCAAAGCCGTCGCGAGCCATATGGTGAAGGTCGAAATCGAGGTCGATACGCTGGAGCAACTCGCCGAAGTGCTCGCGGTCGGCGGCGCAGATAACGTGCTGCTCGACAACATGGACACGCCGACGCTGATCGAGGCCGTGAAGATGGCCGAGGGCCGCGTTGTGCTCGAAGCGTCGGGCAACATGAAGCTGGACCGCATCGCCGAAGTCTCTGCTACGGGCGTCGATTACATCTCTTCGGGTGCGCTGACCCATTCGGCGATGACGCTGGATCTCGGTCTCGATTTCTGACGTTGCGGGGCGGATAGCGCGGGGCTAGAACGGAGGACCAACCGTTCAGGAGTTCCCGTTTTGGATACAGCCGTCCGCATCAACCGCACGATTGCCACCGATATTTCCGCCCGTCCCGAACAGGTCGAGGCTGCGGTCAGACTGCTGGATGAAGGCGCGACCGTTCCGTTCGTGGCCCGCTACCGTAAGGAAGTCACGGGCGGTCTGGACGACACCCAACTGCGCACGCTGTCGGACCGCCTGACCTATCTGCGCGAGATGGAAGCCCGCCGCGCGGCCATCGTCAGCTCGATCACCGAGCAGGGCAAGATGACCGACGATCTGTCGGTCTCGCTCGCTCGCGCCAGCACCAAAGCCGAGCTTGAAGACATCTACCTGCCCTACAAACCCAAGCGCCGCACCAAAGCGATGATCGCGCGGGAAAACGGGCTGGGGCCGCTCGTTGATGCGATTCTGGACAATCGCGCCGCCGATCCCGAACAGCTTGCCGCCGGTTTCGTGACCGAGGCCGTGCCGACGACCAAAGACGCGCTGAACGGTGCGCGTGACATCGTGGCCGAAAGCCTTGCCGAGAACGCGGGTCTGTTGGGTGAGCTGCGCCAGTTCATGCAAAAAGACGGTATCGTCACCGCCAAGGTCATCGCGGGCAAAGAGGCCGAGGGCGCCAAGTTTGCCGACTATTTCGACCACAGTGAGGCTTGGGCCACGATCCCGTCCCACCGTGCGCTGGCGCTGCTGCGTGCCGCGAACGAAGGCATCGTGACGCTCGACATCGCGCCCGATCCCGAAACGGGTGCCGACCGCGCAACGAACATGATCGCGGCGCAGCTTGGCACGCGGACCGATGGCGCGGGCGATAAGTGGCTGCGCACGGTCGCGGGTTGGACGTGGCGCGTGAAGCTGTCGATGACCATGATGCTCGACCTGCTCGGCGATATGCGGGCCAAGGCGCATGACGATGCGATCAACGTATTTGCCCGTAACCTCAAGGACTTGCTGCTGGCCGCGCCTGCAGGCGACCGCGCGACGCTTGGCCTCGATCCGGGTATTCGGACGGGTGTGAAGGTGGCCGTGGTGGATTCGACGGGCAAGGTTGTCGACACCGCGACGATCTATCCGTTCCAGCCCAAGAACGACATCAACGGGGCGACCGAAACGCTGATGCGCCTCATCGGGAAGCACAACGTGGACCTGATCGCCATCGGCAACGGCACGGCCAGCCGCGAGACGGAGCGCCTTGCCGCCGATGTCATCAAAATGCTGCCGCAGGGCTTCAAAGCGCCGACCAAGGTTGTCGTTAGCGAAGCGGGCGCGTCGGTCTATTCGGCCTCCGAGCTTGCGGCGCGCGAATTCCCCGACCTTGACGTGTCGCTGCGCGGTGCGGTGTCGATTGCCCGCCGCCTGCAAGACCCGCTGGCCGAACTGGTGAAGATCGAACCCAAGAGCATCGGCGTGGGCCAGTACCAGCACGACGTGGACCAATCCAAGCTCGCCAAGTCGCTGAGCGCCGTGGTCGAAGACGCTGTGAACGCGGTGGGTGTAGACCTGAATACCGCGTCGGCGCCGCTGCTTGCGCGCGTGTCGGGCCTTGGTCCTGTACTGGCGGAATCCATCGTGGCGCACCGCGATGCCAACGGCGCGTTCCGGTCGCGCAAGGAACTGCTGAAGGTCGCCCGTCTTGGCCCCAAGGCGTTCGAACAGTGCGCGGGCTTCTTGCGTATCCGCGAAGGTGAAGAGCCGCTCGATGCGTCTTCTGTCCACCCCGAAGCCTATGGCGTGGCGCGCAAGATCGTCGCCGCTTGCGGTCGTGACGTGCGCGCGCTGATGGGCGATGCCGCCAGCCTGCGCGGTCTGCGGGCAGAGCAGTTCGTGGACGACACCTTCGGTCTGCCGACCGTTCGCGACATTTTGCTGGAACTGGAAAAGCCGGGCCGTGACCCGCGTCCGACCTTCAAAACCGCGACCTTCACCGACGGCGTCGAGGATATCAAAGACCTCAAACCGGGCATGTCGCTCGAAGGCACCGTGACCAACGTCGCCGCCTTTGGTGCGTTCGTGGATATCGGCGTGCATCAGGACGGTCTGGTCCACGTCAGCCAACTGGCCGACCGTTTCGTCAAAGACCCGCACGAGATCGTCAAAGCGGGCGATGTCGTCCGTGTCCGCGTGACCGAGGTCGACGTGCCGCGCAAGCGCATCGGTCTGACCATGCGCAAGGACGGCGGAGCCTCCGCGAAAGAGGACCGCAATGCGCGTGGTCCGGCCAAAGGTCCGCGCGGCGGCGGCAACAAGGGTCCGATGAAGGCATCCCCGCAAAAGGGACGTCAGGCGGACACCGGCTCGTTCGGCGCGGCGCTTATGGATGCGATGAAAAAGAAATAACCCTCGGCACCGGCGCTGGTGGCATAGTCCACCAGCGTGTCTGATCGTCCTAGCGATCGGGTCATGTCAGAGGATGTGGTTCGTATTCTTGTGCCAGGCAGGGTGTTCACCACCAAACAGCCGCCCTTTTGTGGCAGGGGGTGAAACTGACCGTCAGTTGGTCTGACGGGCAGCTTCTTTGGCGACTTGAGCGATCATCGAGCGGTGGATACCGATATCGGCCAGCTCGCGGTCGTTCAGTGCGTTCAGTTCCATCAGGGTGCGGTTGTAAACGGCGCGGCGGGCTTCAAAACCGCGAACGGCGCTGACGAGACCGGCAAACATGCCCGAACGGTTCTGCATCTCGGTGTTGTACGTGGTAGCCATTGAAAATCCTTTCAGTGTTGGCGCTATCATTACGTCATTGATATGAGATGCTGCACCGCAGAAAGAACCCCCAAAACCCTCAAACGCGCTATGCACGCAGTGAATACCACTCACGGCAAAGGGAATATGCGTTCAACCCGTGGGGATATTGACTTTATCCCTTCGGATAGTAGAACCGAAGTTTGTTAATTCACCACTTCAGGTCGAAAATGTCAGACGTCGGATACAAACATGTCACCGGAGACGGTCTGGTGTACGGCACAGCCGGCATGGACCTGATGACGGGCGGGCTTGGCGACTACACGCTCTGCGGTTTCGACAGCGACGACGTGATGACTGCCGGAGCGGGGCACGATCTGCTTGATGGCGGCGCGGGTAACGATCTGCTTATGGCGCACAATGGCGACGCCGAGGGCGATACGCTTTACGGTGGCGTCGGCGACGATACCCTGAGCGTTTCCAGCTACAGCGATGCACGCGGTAAAAGCGCCGCTGGTCATGTGCTGATGGGCGATGACGGTGATGACACCTTCGACGGCACGGGCGCGGGCCACGAATACTATGGCGGCGCAGGCGATGACCATTTCGATATCTATGACGGCCTGATTGTCGACGGCGGTGCGGATGACGATTACATCCAAGCTTATTATGTGCAGTCGGTTTTCGGCGGCACTGGCAATGACACGATCCGCGGCACCGAAGTCGCTAAGATCTTTGGCGGCGAAGGTGACGACTTCATCTTTGCGATGGACGGCAAGCTGCTGGATAGCGGCAGTGGTCATGATGACGTCCAGGTCAGCTATTTCAAAAAGGTGCAAGCCGGTGACGGTGACGACTCCATTTCTGTCTCCGAGACGAAAAAGGTCATGGCCGGAGCAGGCGATGACTTTGTTTCTGCTTATCAGGTGAAGGTCCTTCTCGGCGGTAGCGGTGATGACGTTATCGAAACCGAGGCCGTCAAAAAGGTCGATGGCGGCGACGGTAACGACACGATCTACCTCTCGTCGGTGTCGAAAGCGTCCGGCGGTGCAGGTGACGACCATTTCATCTTTTTGGGCGGGTCGAAGAAAGTCGTTATCGATGGTGGTGCGGGTGTCGATACGGTTGATCTGACTGCGATCGATATTTCGCCCGACTCCGATGTCCGCGTGAAAGAACTCAAGAACGGTTGGAAGGTCTGGGACGGCGATCATACCGTGATCCTCAAAGACATCGAACACGTCGAAGTGCCGACCGGCGGCACCATCACGCTCGACGATCTGGTCGACTTCTTCGGCTAACACACGAAACGGTTGCAACATGTTCTGCGCCGCTCCAGTCTGGACGGCGGAGGACTCATTATGCTCAGACCCAATGCCAAGACCCGCCGCTTGCGGGATGACCTCATTTGCGAGTTGGTCATCATCGACAGCGAAAGTGGCGAGACGGAAATCCTGTACGACAGTACTGCGCTGATCGAGGCACCGAACTGGTCGCCTTGCGGGAAGTGGATCGTCTACAACGCGGATGGGCGGCTGTGGCGGATGGCCGTTGACGGGTCGGAGGGGCCGCTGCGGATCGACACGGGCGATGTGCAGGACTGGAACAACGATCACGTCATCTCGGTGGACGGCAGCACGATCTACGGGTCGGTGAACGACGGCCACATCTACGCAGTGCCGTTCGAGGGGGGCAGCCCTCGCCGCGTGACCGAGGATCGCGGCTGGAACTACTACCTTCACGGCGTCGGTGCGGACGATACGCTGGCCTATGTGGCGCTGGAGTTCTCACCGCTCGTGACCCGTATTCATCTGCTGGGGCAGGAGGACATCCAGCTGACCGATGGCGCCTATCCCGTCGACGGCCCTGAATTCTCACCGGATGGTAAGCATATTTGGTACAACGGCGAAGCGCCCGAACGGGTCGCTGGACATGCGCAGGTCTACCGCATGGACCGCGATGGTGGGAACGTCGTGCAGATGACCGGTGGGGAGCGGGTGAACTGGTTTCCGCATGTCTCGCCCGATGGCACGAAGGTCAGCTACATCAGCTATCCGGCGGGCACGCTCGGGCATCCTGCGGACAAGGATGTGCAGATCAGGTTGATGGATATCGACGGCACGAACGACCGTTTGCTCGACAGCTTCAACGGCGGGCAAGGGACGATCAATGTCAATAGCTGGGCCCCTGACAGCCGCCGTTTCGCCTACGTGCGTTATCCTTCGGCGGTCGGTACCACACCGTGAGCCTTGGCGATTGCGGTGACGAAGGCTGATTTGAACGTCGCCACTGCAGCGGGCTTGGCCGTGAACTCTGCATAGGGGTAGCGTGCCATCAGGTCCGCGCGTTGGCCGTGGCCACTGTGGAACACGATCGCCGTGCCTGCGTCGCGTAGTTGCGGCACGAGCACGGTGGACTCGCCGTCCGGAAGATTGAGGTCCAGCACAGCAATATCGAATTTCTGCTGCGCGAGCGCTTCGCGGGCCTGTTCGATGTCAAAGGCGCAGACCACCGACTTGGCGCCGCAGGACGAAATCAGCATTTCGAGGTCAAAGCTGATGAGCGCTTCGTCCTCAAGGATGAGTACATCCAGATCTCGCGAAAAATTGGGCATGATCAGTCCCTTATTGTGATCGTGAGTCTGATATTTAGTCCGGTTGGCTTCCAGTCAAATTCTATATCGCCGCCAAGCTGACGAAGGCTTTGCGTGATGAGCCGCGAGCCAAAGCCGGACTTGTCCGGCTCGCCTTCGACCTTCGCCCCATGTTCCGACCAGCTGAGCGTCAGGAGGTTGCCTTCGCGGCTGTAGTCGATCTCCAGATAGCCGTCGGGCTGAGCCAGCGAGCCGTATTTGATCGCGTTGGTCAGCAGCTCGTGCAGGATCAGACCAAGCGGCGTCAGCGTGGCCGTCGGCAGCGGCTGGTCGCTGTCTGGTAGGATGACATTGTTGTCCGTGGTCACGGGGCGGAACATGTTCACGAGAAGGCTGCGCAGGCTGACCATCCGCAGATCGCGATTGTTCTGGGTCAGCTCGTAAGCGCGGCCAAGTCCCGCGATGCGGTCCTTCAGAGTGGCGACAAGCTCGAGTTTGGAGTCGCTCTCCATGTCGGTGATCGTGGTCAGGGCAGAGATCACAGCGAACAGGTTCTTCACGCGGTGGTTCATCTCGCGCACGAGCAAATCCTGACGGATCGAGGCTTCCTGCTGGGCGGTGATGTCGTAGTTCACACCGATGAGGCGCGGACCTTCGTCGCTGTCGAACCGGCGGCCAAGGCCCTTGATCCAACGGGCTTCGCCGCGTTGGGTGCGGACGCGGAACTGGTGCTCGAACGGCAGGCCGGCCACCACGGTTTTTTCGAACTTCGACCGGAGTTCAGCAAGATCTTCGGTTAGAACTTTTTCAAAGAACGCCTCCATGTTGTGGGCGTCCGATGGCTGGACGTCGAACAGGTCGAGCAGGCGTTCGTCCGAGATGAACTCTTCCGTTTCCGGCGCGTATTCCCAGACGCCGATCTTCGCGCCCGACAGCGCAAAGGCGAGGCGTTCGGACTTCAGGCCGAGCGACGCTTCGAGCAGCTTCAATTCGGACACGTCGTTCAGAACGATCACAGCGCCGCCGCCTTCGAGGTGGCTGGTGCTCTTGTAAGGCAGGCACCGCATCATGAAATAGCGCGCTTCGTTCTCGAGGCGTACGATCTGGACGTAGGACTTTTTCTCATTGATGGCGCGGTCAATGACGCTCTTGATATCGACCTTGTCGATCAGCGAACGCACATCGGTCAGCGGGCGGCCCACGTCGCCGGCTTGCAGGCGGAAAGCAGCGGTGGCGGCATTGGTGAACACGCGCACGCGAGATTCTGCGTCCAGCACCACAATGCCAAGCTGGGTCGAGCGCAGAATGTTGTCGAGGTCGTCATTCGCCACGGCGATTTCGTCGAGCTTGGTTTTCAGCTCTTCGTTGGCGGTCTCCAGTTCCTCGTTCGCGGACTGGAGCTCCTCGTTCATCGACATCATCTCTTCGTTGGAGCTTTTCAGCTCCTCGTTCGCCGTCTCCAGTTCCTCGACGGTGATGCGCAGTTCGTGGCGCAGCTTGGTCAGGTCGTTTTCCAGACGGGCAGAGCGGCTGTCGTCAGGGGTCCGCTGCACGAATTTCTTGGAGTACTGCGCCTTGAACTCGCCCTCGTCGACGAAGACCAGCGCGACTTGCTCATCAGGCGTCAGGCGCGAGTAGAGCGTGATCTGCTGGACGCCGAACGGCGATCTGACCTCAATGCCCTCCATCGCGATGCCCTCGCCGCGGTCGAGGGTGGCTTCGATGACCTCGCCGACGACTTCGGCCAGTCCGGGACGTGCCAGCAGACTAATCGCCTGGCGCGTCTCGCCGGGGGCGGATTGCAGGTAGACCGACAGCTCGCCCGAGCTTTCAATGATCTGACCTTCCTCGTCCACGATGACGAAGGGAGGCGCGAAAGCTTCGCGGATCGCGGTCAGGTTTGGACTGTCGAAATGGTTATAGCGGCCCGCTTTGCGCTGCGCCTTTTGCAATTTCGTTTCGCGGTTCGTCGCAGAGAAAAGCGTCAGCGGCATACCACTACCCGCGACAGAGGTGTCGCCGATCCGTTGGAAAATACGTGCCTTCTGGTTCAGTGCGCGGAACAGTTCGGTCTTTTTCGAGATGCCTTCGGACGGCCCGAGGAACAGGTATCCGTCAGGGCGGAGCGCATAATGGAACAGCGGGATAATTTTATCCTGCAGATCACTGTCCATATAAATCAGCATGTTACGGCAGCTGATCAGGTCCAGCTTGCTGAACGGCGGATCCTTGATCAGCGAATGCACGGAAAAGCGGACCATGTCACGGATCTGCGGCGCGATCTGGAACGAGCCTGTATTCCCGATGATGAAACTGTCGCGGAACCGTTCGGGAAGATCGACAATGGCGGCGGCGCTATAACGACCCTCGCGCGCGATTTCGATCATCGAGCGGTCGATGTCGGTCGCAAACACCTGAATGCGGCCGCGATATTTGTATTCCCGCGCCGCTTCGTTGAGCAGCATGGCAATCGTGTAAGGTTCCTGACCGCTCGAACAGCCGGGCACCCAGACACGGATTTCACCCTGCGATGCAGGCTGCTTGACGATCGGTTCGATGACCTCGGTCCGCAGCTTTTCGAAATATTCGGGGTCGCGGAAAAACGCGGTGACATTGATTAGCAGCTCCTCAATGAGGGCTTCCGCTTCGGTGTCTTCTTGGCGCAAACGGTCCACGTAGTCTTCAACTTTGGTCAAGTGCAGAATTTGCATCCGGCGGGCGATCCGGCGTAGCATCGTCGGGGATTTGTAGCCCGCAAAATCGAGACCGCATTTGTCGTTGATCAACTCACAGATGATCGGCAGGCGGTTAAATAGCTCGCGCGACTGGCCGATGATCCAGCGATCTTTGCTCTGTTTGAAAAAGCGCGAGATTTCCGGCAGCATCCGGTCGGGCGGCAGGATGAGGTCAAGTTGCCCCGTAGAAATCGCCGCGTTTGGCATCCCGTCATATTTCGCAGTGGAGGGGTCCTGCGCAATGCACAGCCCGCCGGTGGAGCGGATCGTGCGCAAACCCAGAGAGCCGTCAGTCCCCGTGCCCGACAGGATCACACCGCAGGCCATTTCGCCTTGGGCTTGGGCCAGCGAACGCATGAATTCGTCGATGGGACGCCGCACGCCGCGGGGTTCTTCCAAAGGCACAAGGTGTAGGCGCCCGTTGCGAAGCTCGATCATGAACCCCGGTGGAGCGATGTAGACGTTGTCGCGCTCGACCAGATCACCGTCTTCGATCTGCTGGACGGGCAGGTCGGTGACGCGGCTCATAAGCTCGGTCAGCAATGACTTGTGGTTGGGATCAAGGTGCTGGACAACGATATAGGCCATGCCTGCGTCCGCCTCTGCGGTCGCAAAGACTGTCGACATCGCTTCCAGCCCGCCTGCGGACGCGCCGACCCCGACGATGGGGAAGTCGAACATCGGCTGGACGATCTGATCTGGATCACCCTTTTTGTCGTGGTCCACGATACCCTCACACATTGGTCGTCTTTGCCTTGTCAGCGAACTCTGAACTCAGCGCAGAAGAAAGTCAAACGTTCGCTCCACAACCTATGGGGCAGTAGATTGCCGCAGGTGTGGAAATCGTCAGAGTGCCGTTTTCGGCAGGGTCATGCGGAACAGCATCCCGTTGCCTTGCAGATCGCTTTCGTAGCTGCCGCCAAGCTGGCGCACGATCATAAGATCGAGGAATTGCGAGCCGAAACCGTCCTTGCCGCGTGCATCGACAGGATCGGCGCAGGTCTCGTGCCATTCGATAATCGCCTTGTCCCCGTCGATCATGCGGGCACTGACGTGCAGCTTGCCGCCCGGCGAACGGAAGGCGCCGTACTTCATCGCGTTCGTGCACAGCTCGTGGAAGATCAGCGGCAGGGAGGTCAGCGAACCAGGCGACAGGGGGATTTCGTCGACGGTAAATTTGATCTCGAAATCGCGGGTATCGCGGTATGGCTTGCACATCGCGTCGAGCAGCAGCTGCATCGACATATTCGACGTGGCTTGCAACTCTTTGGAACGCATCCCGATGTCGACCATATCGTGCGCTGCGGCGAGCGCGTTGATACGGCCGCGCAGCACTTTGACGAACTCGTCTTTGTCGTCGATGCCGCGAGAGGTCATCGCGATCATGCCGCTGGTTAGCGCAAAGAGGTTCTTGATCCGGTGGTTCAGCTCGTGGAGCAGCGCTTCGCGGGACTCGGTTTTGATGTGTTCTGCGGTGACGTTGCGCATCACGAGGATCGCGGAGTCGCCGCCCTTGAACACGCGCACCTCGTAGAAACTGTTCTGGCTGGTTTCAGTCACCAGCACAGAGGGCTCGCCGGTCAGACGTGCCGTCTCGATTGCTTGGCGCAGGTCGTTGCGGAATGCCTCGGTCGCGTAATCGAGCATATCGACGAAGTTCTTGCCCGTGAAATACGAGATCGCGTCATCAATGTCGCAGGACAGCTTGGCGCTCTTCTGGAAGGCGGAGTTGAAGAAGACGATGTTGCCGTCCTCATCCAGTTCGACAATCGAGTCCGAAACAGAATGCAGGATGCGTTCAAGCTTGGTTTCCAGCGAGTTGATGGTCTGCTTCTGGCGCAGCGCATCTGTCACGTCGACGCCAGCGGCAATCGCGAGCGTGTCCGAACAGATGCGGCGCGACCACGAGTCGATCACGCGCTCGTCGCCATTGGCGGTTTCGAGCTTGAAAATCATCGAGTCGACGGGCTGCTTCAGAAGCGCCGCTTTATAGAGCGGAAAATCTTCGGCTTTGACCGTGCTGCCGTCCATGTGGCGGGCGACGAGCTGATCGAGGTTGTTGACCGTGCCGATCTTAGCGGTCTCTGCGTTGACCAGTTTGTCGATTTCGTCGTTCGAATAGAGGATGCGGCCCGTTTCGGTTTCGGCAATCATGATGCCAACGGGGACGGTGCGGATGATCTCGCGCAGCGACTTTTCAACAGCGTCGGCGCGCGAACGCTCCAGACGGCGACGGACCTCTGCCTCGACACCGCGCGCGACAAGAGCGACGGTTTCCAGATCGTCTTCGGTCCAGTCGCGCGGCTTGCTGTCGATGACGCAGAAGCTGCCCAGAACGGCACCGCCCGCATTGCGGATCGGATAGCCGAGGTAGGAGATCACATTCAGATCGACAATCGCGCCGTTGTTCTTGACCAGTTCATGTTCGCGCGCATCGTTGACGATCAGCGGCTTGTTCATCTCCACGACGTGTTTGCAGAATGAATGGCTCAGCGGGGTTTCGCGGGTTTCGTTCCACGGCGCACCGAGGCCGGTCTGCGCCTTGAAGAACTGACGGTCGGCATCGACCATCGACACAAGGCTCACCGGCACGTTCAGCAGGCGCGCACAGAGCTTCACCGCGTCGTCGAACACGTTTTCATCAAGGCGCGACAACATCCCCGCTTCGCGCATGTCGGACAGGCGCATACGGTTGGACAATTCACGCTCGGTGATAAACTTGATGAGGTTCACGTCAGGCATAGGGGGTCCTCGTTCAAGGGCGCCGCCACGGATGTGTCAACGAGCAATGTTATTCAATAGCAGTAGCGCTTTATACTTTCGGATCATGCTGAAAATCAAACGCTGACGACCCAAAGTTGCTCATAAAATACGTATTTTACATCTTTCATGAGAACGTGATTTCATGATGAGAGGTCGGGGTTGAGCGAAATGAGGAAAACCCCTCGCCCCAAGCGGTATTCCCTTGATTTGATCATAAAAACGGCCGGAGGACGAATCCTCCGGCCGCTCTCATTTTCGGATGTGCAGTGACTTATTCAGCCGGTTCCTGCGGTAGAATGGTGATGGTTTCGACGCCCGCACGGGCCCGCAGGCCGTCGCGGTAGATCGCTTTGAACAGCGAGATACACATCAGCAGCATCACGACCGAGAACGGCAGCGCGCCGATCACCATCGCGGTCTGGATCGCCGACAGGCCGCCGATGATCAGCAGTGCGCCAACGATAACGGCGAGGATGACACCCCAGAAGATGATGTGCGGACGTGCCTTCGGACCTTCGTCACCGGCGGCGTTGATGGTGTTCACGATCAGAACAGCCGAGTCAGCCGAGGTCACGAGGTAGGTCATCAGCAGGATGACGATAATCACAGCCATGCCCCAACCCAGCACGTCGCCGAGGATGATGTTGGTCATGGTGAAGATCTTGCCGCCGTCGCTCGATGCATAGATCGCGCCTTCGGCAACGCCCGAAAGCTCCATGTCGATCGCGGTGCCGCCACCGTAGGAGAACCAGACGAAGCACATGATCGACGGAACGATCATCGCGCCCAGCACGAATTCACGGATGGTCCGGCCACGCGAGATGCGGGCGAGGAACAGACCGACGAACGGTGCGAAGGCAACCCACCAAGCCCAGTAGAACACGGTCCAGCCACCCTGCCAGCTCGCCAGAGCTGCCGAGGTTTCGGTGCCGTTGTCGTGGTAGACGGTGAACAGCATTCCCGGCAGGGCGATGATGTATTCCCACATGCCGACGAACAGCGCTTGGGTGCCGAACCAGGTCGAACCGAAGATGATCAGGAACGCCAGCAGGAAGATGCTGAGGCCCATGTTGATGTTCGACAGCCACTTGATGCCCTTGCCGACGCCCGACAGCGCCGACATGGTCGATGCGCCCATGATGATGACCAGCGCGACGACAATGCCAGCGGTGGAAGGTGCGCCTTCGCCATTGAGCATCCACGAGCCGAGGCCGATCTGGTTCATGCCTGCGATGAACTGCTCCACGCCGAAGCCGAGGGTCTGCGCAACGCCGAGGATCGTCGCAATAACGGCCACGATGTCGATGATGTGGCCGACCCAACCCGACAGCGCGTTACCGAAGAGCGGCGTCAGCGACGAACGGATGGTGAGCGGCAGGCCGCGGCGGTAGGCGAAGAACGCCAGCGCGAGGCCGGTTACAGCGTAGGACGACCACGCCGAGAAACCCCAGTGGAGGTAGGAGTATTTGTAGGCGTTGATGAAGTTGTCCATGCTTTCGCCGTTGGCGAGGCCCTGGATGACTTCGGGGTTGTTCTTGAAGTGGTAGAGCGGCTCGGCAACAGCCCATGTGAGCATACCGACACCGATGCCGGCACCGAACATCATCGAGAACCACGAGAAGTTCGAGAATTCCGGACGTTCGTTGTCGTGACCCAGACGCAGACGGCCAGCAGCAGGCCAGATCGCGAGGACGAGGCAGACGATCACGAAGAGCGCCATGACCCAGACGTACCACGTCGCGAAGTTGGTCAGGATGAACGAGTTGAAGCCGCTGAGGATCCCGCCGGCTTGCTCGGGAAATACGACGGCCCAAAGAATGAGAAGGCCGACGAGGAGTTTGGAGGTGATGGTGACGTCTTTGCTAAAGCCGTGATAAAAACCGCCTTCGGCAGTTTTGATCGGCAGATCAGATAGTGGAGGTTCAATCTTTGACATGAAAAACAGTGTCCCCTGTTCGCTGGGCGCAAGTGACCCCGCGAGTAGTGCCCATGTACGCGCGGGTCGCTCTCATCACTAGCAAGGCTTGTTGAAGCCGCCTTTTCGCTATCAAATGTCGGATGAAGGCATGCACGGACCGTTCTCGCGGTCGCTAATGACCGCTAAGCAAGAAGTCCTGATGTAAGCTCAACCGAGCGGATAAGAGTCCGGCAGAAGCTAGACGACTTTTTCGTGAATGAATGCGGAACCTGCTAATGACTGGTATCGGCAATCCTTATGCCACATTCGCGCGGTACAGCGCCGACCTGTGCCTGTTCGTGATGGTGGCCGAGTGCGGTCAGCTGTCCAAAGCGGCCGAACTCGCGGGTCTGTCGCAGCCGCGTCTGAGCCAGCGGATGAAGTCGCTCGAAGACAGTATCGGGCGCCAGTTACTGCTCCGTAAACGCCGCGGCGTGGTGCTGACGCAGGCGGGGATGGACCTGCGGGACGCGATTGCGCCGCATCTGAACGAGACCGTAAGTTCCTTTGTCCGTTATCAAAATGCGCGAAAACGCCGCACGATCGTCATCCAGACGGACCTCGCGTTCGCCAGCTTCCGACTACTTCAGGTGTTCCCCTCGCTTTGCGCTGCGTTCCCGTCGGTCGGTATTTCCCTGATGACCACGCAGATGCCCGATCTGTCGCCCGGATCGGAGGTCGATATCCTCGTACGGATGGAGGCGCAGCACGAAACGTCCGCGAACGAAACGCTGCTTTTCGGCGAAGAGGTATTCACTGTCTGCAGCCCAGGTTTTAAGGAACGCCACTCGCCGATGGGTGAGATTGACGACATAGCGAACCTACCGCTCATTGATCTGACCAGCGGAATCGGTGCGCCGTGGTTTTCGTGGAAATCGTGGCTCGCGGCGCAGGGGGCGCCGATGATGAGCGGTGATCGCCTCGCGTTCGACAGTTACGATCTGGTGATCCAAGCGGCGGAGCAGGGGCTCGGCATCGCGCTTGGCTGGAAGGGTCTGGTGGATAACCGTCTGGAGACCGGAACGCTGGTCGAGGCATTGCCTCACCGTGCTTCGAGCCATCAGGGTTACTACGTCAAGGTCGTCAATCCGAACGCGCCCGCCGATGTGCGTGCTGTCTATGACTGGCTGACGGACAAATTTTCGCTGGTATAAAAAAGCCGCGGACCCAAGGGCCCGCGGCGTGTGCGCTTAATCGTCAAGCGCGGGATAGTCGGTGTAGCCGTGCTCATCGCCGCCGTAGAACGTCGACTGGTCCGGCTCGTTGAGCTCCGCACCGAGGCGGAAACGTTCCGGCAGGTCGGGGTTGGCGATGAACTTCTTGCCGAAGGTCACAGCATCGACCTTGCCATCCGCGATCCGCTGCGACGCCTTGGCGGCATCGTAGCCACCATTCCCGAAGAAGGCGCCCGAGAAGCGCGAGGCCAGACGTTCCAGCATCTGCTGCTGTTCGTCCGTCGCCTTGCCCGAGAAATCCTCGACGAAGTGCAGATAGGCCAGACCGCGCGGGTCCAGCATGTCGATCACCGCGCCAAAGATGTTCTCCGGATCGCTGTCATGGATGTCGTTTGCCTGACCGAGCGGCGAAAGGCGGATGCCGACGCGCGATGCGGGGATAACCTCGGTCACACGGTCCAGCACTTCGGTGAGGAAGCGCATACGGTTCTCGACGCTGCCGCCGTATTCGTCAGCGCGCTCGTTCGACCCGTCTTGCAGGAACTGGTCGAGCAGATAGCCGTTGGCCGCGTGGACCTCGACACCGTCGAAACCGGCTTTGACGGCTAACTCTGCTGCGCGGCCATAATCCTCGACCGTTTCGGCGATCTGGTCCTTGGTCATCGCGACAGGCTGCGATGTCGGCTCGAACCCGTTCGCGGTGTAGGTCTGCGATTCAGCGGTGATCGCCGAGGGCGCGTGCGGCGATGCGCCGTCCGGCAACAGCGACGTATGGCTGATGCGGCCCACATGCCAAAGCTGGAGGAAAATGCGGCCGCCGTTGGCGTGAACAGCGTCCACGATCTTGGCCCATTCCTCGGCGTGCTTTTCGGTGTGGATACCGGGCGTGTCGAGGTAGCCCTTGCCCATTTCGGAAATCTGGGTCGCCTCGGTGATGATGAGGCCGGCGCTCGCACGCTGTCCATAGTAGGTCTGCGCCCATTCTTTGGGCGTGCCGTCCGAATGCGAACGGTTGCGGGTCAGCGGAGCCATGAGCACGCGGTTAGGCAGCTCAATCTCGTTGATTTTCAATGGCTCGAAGAGGTTTGCGTATTTCGTGCCGGACACATTGGTGTCGTCTCGCATGGGAATATCTCCATTTGAATTCGCTGGTAAACGCACGAAACGAGAAAGCGTTGCGTGTATGTGTTCGCCGCACCCCGTGAATTGACGCACAAGCTGCCTATATGAGGTGAAAGAACTCATGGAGACCTCGATGGGCTTGTTCAAAACCGGATTGCTGATGGCCGCGATGACGGCCTTGTTCATGGGTGTCGGCTATTTACTGGGTGGCACTGGCGGTATGGTCATTGCGCTGGTGATTGCGGCTGCGATGAACGTGCTGTCGTGGTGGAATTCGGACAAGATGGTCTTGCGGATGCACAACGCAAAGCCCATCCCGCCGAACGACCGTATGGGCCTGCATGACATGGTGGCCGAGCTTTCGCGCAACGCCGATCTGCCGATGCCTGCGGTTTACCTCATTGAGACCGCGCAGCCGAACGCCTTTGCCACGGGTCGCAATCCCGAAAACGCGGCGGTCGCTGTGACCGCCGGTCTGCTGCAATCGCTCAGCCGCGAGGAACTGGCAGGCGTCATCGCGCACGAGCTTGCGCATATCAAAAACCGCGACACGCTGACGATGACGATCACTGCGACCTTTGCCGGTGCGATCACCACGCTCGCGAACTTTGCGCTGTTCTTCAACATGGGCCGCAGCGACGAAAATCGCATGGGCCTGATCGGGACGCTGGCGATGATGTTCCTTGCGCCGATGGCCGCGATGCTGGTGCAGATGGCGATCAGCCGGACACGCGAATACGAGGCCGACCGCATGGGGGCCGAGATTTGCGGCAACCCGATGTGGCTCGCCTCCGCGCTGGAGCGCATCCAGCAGGGCGCATCGCGGATCGACAACAATCGGGCCGAGGCGAACCCTGCCTCCGCGCACATGTTCATCATCAACCCGCTGCACGCCCACAAGCGCGACAACCTGTTTGCCACGCACCCCGCGACCGAAAACCGCGTCGCAGCGCTGCGCGAAATGGTGGGCGAAATAAGTGCGCCGCGTGCGCCGACGATGCGGTCTTCGCGGATCCCGAAGGTCAGCCGCAACCAGCGGAAAGGGCCGTGGACTTAATCCTCGTCCTCGTCGGTGCCCATGTTGCGCTCGTGGTGGGCAATCGCCTCTTCGACGTCGTCGTAATAGGTGAGCGTGCCTTGCTCCAGAACGGCTCCGGCGGTGCAAAGCTGCCGGATCTGTTTCATCGAGTGGGTGACCACAATCGCGCCCGCGTTCTTCATCCGCTTCTGGAAAACGGCGGCTGACTTTGCCTTGAAATTCGCGTCACCGACCGACGTCACCTCGTCCACCAGATAGGTGTCGAAGGGGATGCCGATAGACACGCCGAACGCGAGGCGGCTTTTCATGCCTGACGAATACTTGTTGATCGGCGCGTAGAACTGGTCGCCAAGTTCCGCGAAATCCTCCACGAAACCAATGAGTTCTTCGGTGTCCACGCCGTAAATCCGCGCCACGAACCGTGTGTTCTGCGCGCCCGTCATCGTTTTCTGGAACGAGCCGGAAAAGCCGACGGGGAACGACACGGTGCCCGTTTTCACGATGCGGCCCGAGTCCGGCATGAGTCGTCCGCCGATCATGTCCATCATCGTCGATTTACCCGCGCCGTTGCGGCCCAAAAGGCCGACAGAGACGCCCGTTGGAAACTCCACATTGACGTCCCGCGCGATCCATTTGCGGCCGCGCGGCGTACGGAAGCTTTTGCTGATATTCTCCAGCCGGATCATGTCAGCGGCGGTCTCTCACGGCGTAGAACACGAGGCTCGAAATCGCCCAGATGAGGAAGGCGAACAGGGCCACGATGCCGACGATCAGCTCGCGCTGAGGATACTCGGCCTTTTCTGCCAGCGTCGGGCGCACATAGGCAGCGAGGTAACGGCTTTGCCGCTGCGCTTCGGCCAGTGCGGCGTCATAAGCGGTGCGCGCGGCAACGTAGGTCCGTTCCGCAAATTCGCGGTCGGCAGTCAGACGTTCGAAGTCGGCAATTGTGTCCGCATAGCTGCTTCCGCCCGGACCCTGACCCTGCGCACCGAATTTCTCGCGCTCCGCATCGATGCGTTCCTGAATGACGTCGATACGGCGTTGCGCTTGGGTCAGACGCGGGTCGTTGGTCTGCGTGTTCAACGACACGAGGTCAAATTCGATCAGCGCCTCGGCCAGCTGGTTTTGCAGGTTCGTCAGGAGGCCCATCTGCGACTGGATGTCGGCGGACGGATCGACGATCTGGTTGGACAGTCGGAACGTGGTCAGGTTCTCGCGCGCGTTGCGCACGGCATCCTCGGCGCGGGTCAGATCCTCGCGGGCATACGATGTGGCGTCCTCGCGCGCCTGCTGCGACAGCTCGTTAATCATGGCCGAGCTTTGTGCGAACACTTCTTCGGCGATGACCTTCGCGTCGTCTGCATTGAACGCTTTCACCCGCAGCTGCATCAGGCCCGAGCCCGCATCGAAATGGACGCGCACCATCCGCGCCCAGAAATCGGTGAGGTCTTCGATCGTGCCGTCGGGATCAAAGGTCATCAGCGGGTCGGAGCTGTGCTCGACGCTCCACTTCGCCCGCAGGTCAACGGCTTCGTCCACCAGCTTCACGATTTCCTGGCTGCGGACGTATTCATAGAGGATCTCGGCGTCGTTGCTACCGCCGCCGCCCAGAACCGAGCCGATGCCACCCAGCAGATCGGTGGCCGAGGCGGTTTCTTCGGCGCGCACGGTGAAGCCCACGGTGGACGCATATTGGTCCTGCGCGATCGTATAAAGATAGAACGCCGCTGCCGCGACGGGCCCGAGAACGATAATCACGAACCAGAGAAGAATACCGCGGTGACGCTTTTGCGGACGGGCAGGGGTCGCCATCGGACGGACGGTCACGCGGGGCAACTGCTTGCCGCCTTTACCGCCCTTGTTATTACCGCCGCCGCCGTTTTTCTTTCCGCCCATATTGCGGAGGCCGCGCTTCTGCTGCGGCTCTTCGGACTGCTGGTCGTTTGTTTCGTCGTTCATTCTTGTGTCCGTTCTGCTCGGCCGTAGCGTACTGCCTTGCCGGTCATTTCGCCAAATCCAAATCGGGGTCTAGCGGGAATTCAAAAGGGTCATCGTTCAGTTCTCCATGGTTTCGGTGTAGTACCGGCCAAGGAAAAACAGCGAGATCGCAAAGATCGTCAGCGGCACCGCCAGCGCATAGGCGAGCGAGACGTAGCTGGCCTCATACATCGGATAGAAGCCCTTGCGTACCAGCCCCGTGGCATGGATCAACGGGTTCCACCACAGGATCTGCTGCGCCAGCCGCGGCAGGTCGTCCATGATGAACAGCACGCCCGACGCGATGAAAAGCGGCCTGTTGATGATCGACCAGATGTTCTGCCAGAGCGGATAGAGGCCGCTCAGCAAACAGTTCGTCGTCCCGATCGCGAGGCCCGAAACGATGGCCACGAGCAGCCCTTCGACGATGTGCACCACGTCCAGCTCCACGCTTTCGTCGATCAACATGATGATCGAGGTCATCAGAATGCAGAACACGGTAATGCTGGTGATGATCGACAGCACACCTCGCGCCGCAAGCGCGTCGATCCACGTCACCCGCGGATAAGCGAGCAGCGATTTGGAATAGCGCATGGATTGCGTCAGCTTGCTCGTCAGATCCTGATAGAGCTGGAACGGCACAACGCCCGTTGCATAGAACAGGATAAAGCTTGTCCCCAGCGACGGCGCACGCACAACGAGCGAAAAGGCCAGCGACAAGAACAAGATGCCCGCGACCGGCTCCAGAATGGCCCAAGCGTAACCACCCGGCGATTTGCCATAGGTCGATCCCATTTCGCGCATCACCAGCGCGGTGATGACACGCGCCGTGATAAATCTGGGCAGAGGCAGTGCAGCCATGTGTTCCGTCTCGATCGTTCCGTTCAGACTCTTATGCCTGTCTTCCGCCCGCGTCCATCCGATTACAATTCGCGCACGGCGCTAACGCTCCAGCCTAACGCCTAATATTCATTTAATCATTTCCAAATAGAATTATCATCCTATTGTGAGCCAAGGCACCTTTTGATGTGTTCACCGAATTTGAATAGCAAGCGTTATCACATGTCCGTTTCCCAGCCCGACCCGCAAACTCTGGTCATTCTCGGCGTTGCCGACAAAGACCTCCTGAAACGGCGAATGGAGGCGAACGAACGTAGCTATGCTCGCACGCTGATCGTCGATCCTGAATGCGAAAGTGTGGCGCATTTCTTCGCTGGCGCGGAGTGCATCGAGGCGGTTCCGACAACTAGTGATCAACCTAAGCGGATGCAGTGGTTCAACATGCCGGGCCTTCGCAGCACGCGGGATGTTGCGCCCGCTTTGACGCGCCTTTTCCCTGGTTTGATCGTCACGAAAACGGCTGATGTGCAGAGCATTCAGGTGTCCGCTGTGCTTGGCAAACTGGACGACGCTGCATTTGACCTTTGGATCGACTTGCCGGGGGACGAGGCTGATGTGCTGGCCGCCGTGCTGGCCGACGCTTCCTCCAAACGCATCGCGTCCCTAAAAATACGCGCTGAAGCCGAAGAGTATTTCGAGGGCAGCGCAACGCAGCACGCCGTGCAGGACACGTTGGCGAGCCACCACTTCACCATTCGGTCCACTGATTTGTCAGACCCCGACTGGCCCGATCTAAGTGTCGAGCCCGACGCGCTCGTCCGCGAGGTCGAAGAGCTGCGCACCCAGCTCGCAGAGGCCGAAACGATGGCCTACCGGATCAACGAGCTGACGGAGTCCGAAAAGGCACTGAAGCAGAAGCTGGAAGCCACCGAGAAGCGACTGTCCGAAGCAGAGAAAAAGTCCTCTCTGGTCGATCAATTGGTGACGGCGAAGGAAGAGCTTCAATCGCGCAACCTCGACCTTGCGACGCAGATCGAACAGCTACGGGCCGAGGCAAAACGTGCTGCCGACCTCGAACAGAAGGCCGAGGCACTGCAAGGCCAGCTCGATGGCGCGAACTCTGCCGTGAACGTCGCCCGCGCTGCGACCGAGGCAAAGGTGAAGGAACTGGACGAGGCCGCCGGTCAGATCGAAGACCTGAAAAAGCAGGTTTACGAAAAAGCCAACACCCTCGACGATTACAAAGACCTCGCGGCTAAGAACGCCGAACTGACCAAGCAACTCGACGCCGAGAAGAAAGCTCATGCATCCGTCAAAACTGCGCGGCAGAACGAGCGCGTAGCTGTCGCCGAAGCGCATGAAAAAGCAGAACGCCTCGAACAGAACTACCGCGCCGCGAGGCAGGATCTGTCGACCGCCTTGCAGCAGCAGACGATGACGCAGGCGAATTTCGCCGACCTTCAGCAGCGCTATAACAAGCTGGCTGACGACAACCGCAAGTTTGCCGAGCTACTCGGCCAGTTGCAGCCGCGTCTGGTCGAAGCGGCGCAGCAGTTGCGGAGCACGGATAAACGCCTCGACGCACCGAAAGCAAAGCGCGCGAAGCCTTCGAAAAAGACGAAGGTGTGATGTGACTGACAAACCCGAAAGCGCCGCCGACCTGTTCGATCAAGCCTCCTCGATGATCGAGGAGATGCAGCGCGAAACGGCGACGACTCTGCCCGCGCTCCCGCTGCCGAGCCTGCTGGAACGCTGCACCGAGCTGCTGTTCTCGGACGCCGCTCCGGTTCTTCACGCGGTCCATGTTTTTGACGGTCTCCCGCTGGCAAATCCGGATTGGTGGGAAAAGCGGACCGTCAATCTGTCCTGCGTGTCGGTAGGCAACATGATCGCCGAACTGCGCCGCGCTGGCCTCGGCGATACCGAAATCAGCGAACTGATCGCGGATCATGTCGGCGGGCTGCGTGCGGCCTTACAAGTGCGAGGGCGGGACGTGCTGGTCCTGATCCCAACCAGTTTTGCAGGGGCGCCTTTGATGATTGAAGGCGCGCAGAACCACGTCATCGTGGCCCACCCCGCAGCAATGGGGGCAACTGCCAAACTAGGCGACTACACCCGCCCGTTCGAACCCACTGCCACCCACCGGATCGAGGATTTCGCTGATTGCATTTTCGGCGACCACCGCCCGCTGTTCAGGGCGCTTCAGGTGCGGGCATTCGATTTCGTGCTGCCGCAAGACGGTGAGGTGCAGGTCAAAGAGGTCGCTGCCCGCACCGACGGCAAGGCGTACGAGAAAATATGCAGCAAGCTCGGTTACAGCCCTTCGAAATTCGATAAACTCACCGTCAAAACAAACGCCAGCCCTACCCTTCACAGGTCCGATGTCGATGAGTCACTGGCTCTGATCTCCGCCTTCGTGCGCCGCGCGACTGATATCACGGCCTATTTTGATGCCGAGCACGAAATCGACTGGACACACATCTACGGAACGCTCGACGGCGCGTTAGCCAACCAAGGCAAGCACTTCTTTGAAATGGTTGAAAGCGGCGTCAGCGGTCGCAGCGATTTTGACCGTATCATAATGTACCTCGCCGCCTCCGCTCATTTTCATCGGGCGGGTCTGCGCCTTCATGCGCTTGATTTCGTTGGCCGCGCCGAGCAATTGATCAAGCCGAGCGACCGCTGGCTGCGGGTGCTCGCCGCTACGCTGAAGGTCGAGATGAACGCCCAGAACGATGCCGTGTGGTACCTCACGAGCGACGCGATGGAGGCAACGGATGGCCAAGTTCGCAAGGGGATCGAAAATGTCCTCACCACCATCGCGCCGAAACCCGCGACGGCAGAACACGGCCACGCGCTGCTCATGACCCACTGGCAAACAAACCCGCCTGCTGACATCGGCCGCAAGCGCAAACTGATCGAAATCGGAACCACGCGCGAGGAAGTGCCGGGGCAGGGATCAACGCGCAAACTGGCGGAGGTCTGCAAGAACCTCGGGCTGGATTTTGTCACGGTCGACATGGACCCCCGCAATGGTCGCGAAGCGCAGCAGATGTTCGACCGCATGGGCTATGATTTCAAAGCGATCACCAGCAAGGGCGAGGATTTCCTTGCCGCCTATGACGGCGAGATCGATTTCGTGTTTCTCGACGCCTATGATTTCGACCACGGGATGCACAGCGAGATCCGCCAGAGCCGCTACGAGAAATTCCTCGGCGCGCGCATCGACGAAGAGGCCTGCCACAAGATGCACCTTGATTGCGCGGAGGCGCTGATCGCCAAGCTCGCGCCCGACGGGTTGATCTGCTTTGACGATACATGGCAGGACGAGAATGGAAACTGGACGGCCAAAGGCACGACGGCGATGCCGTTCCTGCTCGCCAATGGCTTCGAGGTGATCTGCAAGGAAAACAGGGCCGCGCTGCTGAAGCGCGTCTAAGCGGACTTCGCGCCGATGAATGACAATACGGATACGGGCGACCTGCTGACGGTCGATTGGGAGCTTGGCGTTGAACTGGAGCGGGGGCTTTGGGAACGGCCCGAAAGAGGCTCGACCGAGCTTGATATGCTCGACCCCTATCCGTTTCTGATGGGCGGCGAGCCATTGGCGCACCATCCGGCCAGCATCAAAGCCGCGCTTGACCGGTCGCTGCCGCTATTCCGTCAGTTTGTCTCCGCACGCACGTCGGACACGGCGGTTCTGGTGGGCAACGGACCGTCGCTGCTGAACACCGATCTGTCCGCGCTCGAAGGGCAGGACGTGTTCATCACCAACTATGCGGTGAAGAACGCGGAACTGGCGCAACATGCCAAGGCCGTCGCGGTTTCCAACTACCTCGTCGCCGAACAAGACCCCGCCGCGTTCCGCGAACTGAACGTCTGGAAGGTCTTTCCCGTCTGGCTGTCGCACATCCTGCCGCCCGACCCGAAGACGATTTACCTTAACGCTCAAGGCGGCGAGTTGCGGTTCTCGACCGACGTGACCAGCCATGTGTTCTGGCACTCGACGGTAAGCTTTTTCTGGCTGCAAATCCTGTATTCGGCGGGCTACCGGAAGGTCTGCATGATCGGTTTTGACAACACCTACCAGCAGCCAAAGGACCTGCGCGAAGGGGACATTGTCGAGCAGAAGGCCGATGACGCCAACCACTTCGACGCTAGCTATTTCAAGGGCAAGAAATGGCAGGCGGCCGACACGGGTAAGATGGCCGAAACCTATGAAATATCGCGCAAAACCTACGAGGCCGATGGCCGCGAGATCGTCAATTGCACGGTCGGCGGCGCGCTTGAGGTTTTCCGCCGTGGCGATCTGGCGGAGGAATTGGCGAAGGCTGTGGCGTTGCCGATGCCGGAGCGTGCCCGAACCAAAGAATGCACCGCCGTCGTTGCGCGGTTCGATGCGTCCGAACTGGCGGAGCTGGAGGACGTCTGGACCAAGATTGACCAATGGCGGGTGAGCGACGTGGCCATCATTCCGGTCTGCACCGACGCCTGTCCGTTGACCATCCTGCCGGATGTCATCGAGCACTCCGGCAGCGATGAAGAGCTGACCCAAATGCTTCAGCACCTGCCCTTCAACCACCTCTATTTCACGGACGTCAGCACCCTTCAGACGATGCTTGAAACCTACCGCACTACCGGGGGGCGTCTCTACGCCCAGATCGAACAGATGCCCGCCCGCAAAACAGCCTCGACACATCTGATCGAAGCTTTCACTTTATAGATTGCAGTGTTTTGCGCTTAGTTGCGGTTCTTGAACCTGACTAACTCTCCGGGCCGTATGGCACGGCGGAATTCTTCGGAATTATTGAGCAACATCTTTTCACATAGTTTAGCAATGGCCGTATATCGCTGAATTTCGGCGCTCGAGAAGTGATCTTGCGGATCAAGTGATTGAGGCTTGGCTATCGAATTTTCCAACGTGCTTTCGAGCGCCGGTAGAAAAATCGGGCGATCAAAGAACTCGGCATCAATACGTGCCGCATCTTCCCGATAGGATGAAATCAGCTTTCGGGTCATCTTTTTGTGAAGCTGGAGCTTCGTGCCAGACTTGTCATCGCCGTTGGTCAACTGACGGCTGAGGTACGTGCCGAACACCCGCCGCTCGTCAAAATAGCTCTCGTCACCCTGCTTGAGCATAGTGTGGAAAAATCTAAGAAGCGCGAGGTTCTCCAGCGATAGAGAGGTGTTGGCGTTCTTGTCGGCCGAGATGCTAAAATCCTGACTGCGAAGCGTAAATTCAAAAAAATCTTCGACGACGTCGCTATTTCTCAGGTGCGACCGAATGAATGGCCGGACGTGAAATTTTTCGCCAAAGACGCTCCGCCACTTTTCTAAGCGTGGTGTATAGAAGAGCAGCTCTGATTTCAGCAACCGTTGATGCATCGTCTCCATGGATTTGAAGATGCGTCCTGCTTTGGTTCGCTCTGCGAAGCCGGAGAGGAAGCGGGCAGCATGTGGTCTGACGTAGCAGATAAGCCGAGTTTTTTCCAAAAGTTCGGGCATGTATTCGGTCAGTGCTTCGTGAAGAACTACAGGGTCGATAAACTCGAAATGTTCGTCGGATATGATCCCAATATCCGCGTCACTAGCCGCAAATTTGTTAGCAAGATCAAGAAACTGAGCTTCTCGGTCCTCCGGCTTGTGCTTGAGCGTCGCAACCAGCGCCGCGTGGTTTGGCTTTGCGGTGTAGCAAATCTTTTGGCTTTCGGTGGTGAACAACCCTTTCGACAAAACTCGCTGGATCGAGGTCGTTCCGGTTTTGCAGTCGCCGAGGTGGATAACGAGTTCTTTAACCATGTACTTAGTCTTTACGGTTCTTGAGGAACACTTCCAGCGGGCGGCGCTGCTCTTCGGGGCGGAGCGCCCAGTTGAAGTGTTTGGGGTCGGACGCCATCAGGTGCTGGAGGATGCTCGCGAACGCCTCGTAACGGCGGATTTCCTCGGGCGAGAAGTTGTCCTTGGGATTGAGCGACTGCGGCTCGTCGATAGCCTTGCCCGGCGCGGCATCGAGGGCGGGTCCGAAAACGGGGCGGCCAAAGAATTCGCGGTCCAGGATTTCGGCGTCCTCGCGGTAGGTCTCCGCCACTTTTTCGGCCAGCGCCTTGTGCATCCGTAGCTTGGTGCCGCCCGCGCTGGGGATATTGCCGAGGTGTTCGCTCATGAACCAGCCAAAGGCCTTGCGCTGATCGACCAGCGACTTGGTCTCGTCATCGCGGAAGGTCTGATGCAGCAGGCGCATCATCGAGATGTCCTCGACCGAGAGGGACTCGTTGGCTTGCGTCGGCTGGGTGATTTTGAAATCGGTGGTGCCGAGCGCGAAGCTGAAGAAATCCTGCACCACGTCGCCGTTCAGCAGTTCGGAGCGGACGAAGGGGCGCACCTCGTAACGGTCGCCGAACACTTCGCGCCATTTGCGCAGGCGCGGGGCGTAGTGCAGCAATCCGCCCTCGTCGGCCTTGTCATGCATTGCTTCGAGCGAGCGCATGAACAGGCCCTTTTTGCTCCGCTCCGCAAAGCTGGACACAAGCCGGTCGGCATGGGGGCGGACGTAAGCCACCAGACGCAGGTTCTCCAGCATCTTGGGCATGTATTTCTTCAGCGCATCATGCAGCACTTCGGGATTGACGAATTCGAAATGCTCGGCCGAAATCACGCCGAGCTTCGCGTCGCTCTTGGCAAGCTGCTGGCGAGTGTTTACGAAGCGTTGCTTCTGGTTCTCGGTATCCTGCGTCAGCGTTTTCGCAAGCGGGATATGGTTGAAGCGAGCGGTGTAACAGATGGATTTTCCCGCGGATTCCCAAGCCTCGGCCGCGAGGATCGACTGCACCGAGGTCGTGCCCGTTTTGCAATCGCCCAAATGGAATACAAGCTCTTCGACCATCGCATTCTACCCTTTACGCCACGATCCTGCGGCAATTTTTCTTAAAGCGGCTACGCTATTGAAAGACAACTATCTTCCCCCGCGACGCGATCTTGTCTATGAAGGTCGGGCTTATCAAGAGAGTACATTTTTCGAAGATGAAAGTCGTTCTCTATATCGGCCATCATAAGGTTGGATCGACTGCTCTCCAGAGCTTTTTCGCCCAGAACTGGCATAGCTTCGCGACCCGCGGGATCCTGTATCCGAGCGTGGAGGCAATGGGTGCCGCGCGGAACCTGAAATCCCTGATCGACGGGGCCAATCCGCCGCGCCTGCAATCGACGGTCGTCCGCGAGCCGCATAACGCGCTGGCCTTTGCCATGCTGAGCGACGCGAAGGGTGGAGAGATGCCGCCCTACCAGCAGGGCCTGCCCGAGCTGGAAGAGATGTGGCGCTACGTCGACCAGCAGATCACCATGCTCAAGCCCGAAACGCTGGTGCTGTGTTCGGAGGTCATGTCGAACTTCGGTAAGGCCGCGCCAGAACTGATCGACGTTCTGAAGACCAAATTCAAAGGCGCCGAGATCGAGATTTACTGCGCCCTGCGCGCGCCCGACCAGTACCTCGCGTCGTGGCACGGCCAGCGTCTGAAGCTCGGTCATCAGGTCGAACCGCTGAGCGGGAAGGCAGCGCTGCAATACCGCAAGGGCGTTCACTTCGACTACGCAGGGATGCTGCGCCCGTGGCTGGCTGCGTTCCCGCAGGCGAAATTCCACATCCGCAACTATGCCGACATTCTGGTAACCGGCGGCGCGGTGGAGGATTTCCTCGCACAGACCGGCCTCGAATGCCCTGATCCGTCACCGATCAAGGGTGCGGCGAACCCTAGCCTGCCCTATGCCACCTACGAAATCATGCGCCGCGCGAACTATGCGCTGAGCCGTGACGACCAGCAGAAACTGCGCAACCACATGACGCGCGAGCGGATGCGCAAGCGCCTGCCTCCCAACAAGGATATCGAATTGTTCGGCGAGGACGTACGCCGCAAGCTCTATAAATCCTTCGCGCCGATCCATCAGGAAATCTCCGACATCGCGGGCGTGTCCGAATTCTTCCCCGGCCTTGAATCTATGCTGCAAACCAATCCCGTTGCCGAAGCGGACGTGGTGGGCGAGGCGCTTAACAAGGTAAATTTGACGTGGGAGCGGTCGCTGCTACCTCGTTCGGTCAGGTTATATCTGTGGAAATGTACGTATCGACAGTGGTTTGGCCGCAATTAACGCTCTGCCTCTCTGGCGTGATGCGTTAAGAATTAACGAAATTTGAACCGGAAGTTTTGTCCATGAAAGTCGTTCTGTACATCGGCCACCACAAAGTCGGCTCGACCGCTCTACAGGACTTTCTTGCGCGCAACTGGAAGGGCCTCGCCCAAGCCGGCATCCTTTATCCGAACGTTGAGGCGCACGGCGCGGCGGGCAACATGTTCCAACTGCTGAAGGGCGATCTGCCTGACGCCGCGCTCCCCGTGCACATCCGCGAGCCGCATAGTGCGCTGGCGTATCGGATGATTGCGGATGTGTCGAAGCGTCCGATCCCCAAGCAGTTCCAAGGGCTCCCCGCGACCCGCCAGATGCTCCGCGCGATCCGCACGCAGGTCGATCTGCTGGAGCCGAACACGGTGATCCTGTGCTCCGAAGCCTTCGCGAATTACGGGCAGGTGAACCCCGAACTGGTCGACCGCCTGATCAAACCGTTTGAGGGTGCCGAGTTCCAGATTTATTGCGCCCTGCGCCGCCCCGACGAATACGTCACCTCGTGGCACGGTCAGCGCTTAAAGGTCGGTGAGAAAGCGACGCCGCTTTCTGCGGGTGGCCTCAAGGACTACTTCGGCGGCATCCACTTCGACTACCGTCAGGTGGTGGAGGCTTGGATCGACCGCGTCCCGAACGCCAAAATCTCTATCCGCAATTACGCCGATGTGCTGGGTGCTGGCGGCTCGGCCGAGGACTTCATGGGCCAAACGGGCCTTGCGATGCCCGACCCGATGATCCCCGCGCGCCGCGCCAACGAAAGCCTGCCGCTCGCCGCCTATCCGATCATGGAAAAGGCCGTGCACAAGCTCGAACAGCCCGCGATTTTCAAACTCTCGCGCTACCTGCAAAACCAAGGCGCGAAGTTGATAGACGTCAACAACCGCGATGTCGAGGTGCTGGGTGCGGACCAACGCCAGAAACTCTGGGACGAATTTGTCCCTGTTTCCGATTACCTGCGGAAATACGCCGCGACGGGGAAGGAATTCTTCCCCGACATCGATAAAGTCAAAGAGGCGCGCCCCGTGCCTGCCGACGAAGCTGCCGCCGCGCTGGTCAAAGCGATCGACGTGTCGAAACTTCAGAACGAACAAGCAGCGGACTTCGTGCGCGACCTCGCCGGTCGTTGAAGCCTGCCAAGAAAGAGCGACCGCCCATGACGACCCTTCAGACCATCGTTTTGCCCGAAGCGGGTATCGGTGAGGACCACAACCTCTTCTACCGCCCGGATGGCCCCATCGGTCTTAAACGCAGCAAGGGCGAGTTCGAACTGGGTGCGGGCGGCAAGCTGTCGTTCAACACATTTTTCAATTACTTCCACCTCGGAAAATGGCTGAAGGTCTGCGATTTCAGCGACTTGGCTCTGCACCTTGATGGCACCGGCCGCGTTGAACTGCGCGTGATGCTGAACCGTGTCGGCATGGGCGCTGAGAATATCTTCTGCGATATCGTCTCGCTTGACGATGACACTGCCCGCAATTTCGACCTCACGCCGATCCTGAAGGAGCACGGCGAGGGCGTGATCTTTTTCCAGATCCGCGCGATGGAGGACGGCGTTATCTTCCGTGGTGGCAGTTTTTCCACCACGTCCGAACCGCAGCGCACCCCGAAGCTGGCGATCAGCATCACCACTTTCAAGCGTGAAGCCGAGGTGCGCGAAACCGTCGCCCGTCTTGAGGACTTCATCCGCGCCCACGACCACAAGGACGACATCCGCGTTCAGGTCGTCGACAACGGCAAATCGGCGGAGATCGCGAATTCGGACGTCACCACAGCGTTCGAAAACCCGAACCTCGGCGGCGCGGGCGGCTTTGCGCGCGGCTTGGCAGAGGCCACCGACGCGGGTGCGACACACTGCCTGTTCATGGACGACGACGCGTCGTTCTACATGGAAAACATCACCCGCACCTACGCCGCGCTGGCCTATGCGCGCGATCCCAAAACCGCGATCTCGGGCGCGATGATCAACACCACCGTGCAGTGGGCGATGTGGGAATACGGCGCTGTTTTCGAAGGAAAATGCTGGCCGCTCCATATGGGCACCGACCTGCGCAACCCGCATGATCTGATGCAGATGGAGTTCAACTCGCTCCACGACAACGCCGCCAATCGCTACGGCGGCTGGTGGTTCTTTGCCTTCCCGATCGCGCAGGCCAAACACTACCCGTTCCCGTTCTTCGTGCGTGGCGACGACATCAGCTTCTCGCTCGCCAACGATTTCAACATCACCACGCTGAGCGGCGTCGTCTCGTTCCAGGAAGACTTCACTGAAAAAGAAAGCGCGCAGACGCTCTACCTCGATATGCGTAACCACCTGACGCACCACCTCGTGTTCGATAAGATGATCCCGCGCTCGGGCTTCAAAACCGGCTGGATCGCGGTGCGTTTCATGATGCGCTCGCTTTTGCGGTTCCACTACAGCACGGCAGAGGCGCAGCTTCTCGCATGGCATGACGTCATGCAGGGACCTGATTTCTATGCCGAAAACGTCGACATGTCCCAACGCCGCGCCGATATCAAAGCGCTGTCCGCTGACGAAGCATGGAAGCCCGTGGCCGAGGTCGACCTGAGCGAAGAGCACAAACGCCTCTACCGCACGTCGCGGTTCAAGCGTCATTATATCGGCGTGCTGACCCTAAACGGTCACCTGATGCCGTTCTGGAACGCGCTCGGCAGCAAGCTGGTTCTGCGCATCTGGGCGCGCGCCAACGTGTTCGAAGCGTTCTGTGCGAAGGAAGTCACTTACTTCAACACCAAGCGCGACAAGGCCTACACCGTCCGCCATTCGAAGGCACGGTTCTACAAGATCGGTTGGAAAATGGCGGTCACGCTGGCCAAGTTCATCCGAGGCCACAAGGCGCTTCAGGCCCAATATCGCGACCGTTACGACAGCCTCGCCAGTCGCGAATTCTGGGAAAAGCAGGAATGAAAAAGGGCGCCTCAGGGCGCCCTTTCGTTTAATGCCGCGCGGTATCGCCGGTTTCGAGGTACCACTGGTATGTCTCTTCGAGACCCTTGCGCAGATCGACACTGGCGCGCCAGCCCATATCGGCGAGGCGGCTGACGTCCATCAGCTTGCGCATGGTGCCGTCGGGCTTTGACGTATCGAAGGACAGCTTGCCCTTGTAGCCGGTGACGTCCGCCACCATCGCGGCCAGATCACCGATCGAGATATCGACGCCGGTGCCGACGTTGATGTGGCTCAGCATCGGCTCGGTATTGGCCTCGTAGGTGTCCTTGTCGAGATCGAGCACGAAGAGCGACGCCTCGGCCATATCGTCGACGTGGAGGAACTCGCGCATCGGCTTGCCTGTGCCCCAGATCACGACCTCCTCTGTGCCGTTCTGGACGGCCTCATGGAAGCGGCGGATCAGGGCGGGGAGCACGTGGCTATTGGTCGGGTGGAAGTTATCGCCCGGCCCGTAAAGGTTCGTCGGCATGACCGAACGGTAGTCCGTCCCGTGCTGGCGGTTGTAGCTCTCGCACAGCTTGATGCCTGCGATTTTGGCCACCGCATAGGGCTCGTTCGTCGGCTCCAGCACGCCGGTCAGCAGGGCATCCTCGCGCATCGGCTGCGGCACCGCGCGCGGATAAATGCACGACGATCCCAGCTGCAACAGACGCGTCACGCCCGCGGCAAACGCCTGATGGATCACGTTACATTCGATCATCAGGTTGTCGTAGATGAAGTCCGCCGGATAGGTGTTATTCGCATGAATGCCGCCGACCCGCGCCGCCGCCAGAATGACGACGTCCGGCTTTTCGGTCAGCATGAAGTCACGCACCGCAACCTGATCCGTCAGATCCAGTTCGCTATGCGTACGCGTCACCAGCTCGATCGCCTCGCCGGCATCCTTGCGCGCCTTTAGACGGCGCAAAATCGCTCCGCCCACCATGCCGCGATGCCCTGCAACGTAGTATTTCATATGAAATGTTCCCAATGTCTGAAGAAGAGGTGCTGCTCATTTTGCAAATGCAGCTTTACGCTCCTAAACTTATGCTCGTACAAGTTTGTCGGCGCCGATTGTTGCATAATGCTCAAAACATAGTTCCACAAACTCATACGGCGTGACCGGCGATGAACTGTAGCGGGGAATGATGAAGTGCTCTTGCGCATAATCCAATCCCAATGCTTCAGATAAATATGAGAAGACTGGCCAGCTCCCTGCAAACGCAAGCTCGTCTTCCAATTCCGAATTTTGAAAGCTCGGGGTCACTCCGAATGCAACGGTTGCTATTTTTTCCGCATAGCGCGCAAGCAGGTTCGCTCGCGGGTGGTTGAAAACATGGAAACTATTGCGTTCTTTCACTTGGGAGATGAGTTCAGTCACAAAATGCACTGACACCCCCGCCTCCCGTTTCTGCAATTCCGCTATTGATGCGCTCCAGGTTTCCTGTGGTCTTATGCCAGCCCCACGGCGCATGAAAGCGACGCATTCATCAATGGATTTTCCATTCTTGAACGAATAGACAATCGTTCGACTGTGATAGGTCCCCATCGGTCCCGAAAGGCGTTTTCCAAGTGGGCCAAGGTAAGTACAATCTGGCGACAAACCATCGAAATGAAGGTTATGGATAAAGTGGACCGGCGTGCGCGACGTGATTTGGCTGAGGTGCTTGTAGGACACAGCGCCATATCGCTCTGAATGAAGCGGCTGAGCGACCACCACATCGAACTGACTGACGTCAATCGCGGCACACTCTTGAGCGGTTAATTTCCAAACTTCTTTAGCTGTCGTTTCGAGCCCGGAGATCATCCGAGCCAGCAGGTTAGCAAGCGGCGTGACTTGGCAATTTCCAACGACAAGTAGCTTCACAACTCTATCAAACTTTATGTAGCGATTTTTAGTAGACTCTGATTGTCCGCGTTACGGTATCTGAGCTGCGGCAAGGCGAAAGCACTCTATTGAGCGCTTTCGCTGCATATTTTCTTACGTAACCTCACCCGTTCTCGACGCTGACGGGCAGGTCGAGGCCGTGCTCTTTCAGGAGGCGGTAGCGGCGGGCGGTTTTGAGGTCTTCGGCGACCATTTCGGCACACATTTCCTGCGCGGTGATTTCCGGCACCCAGCCGAGCTTTTCCTTGGCCTTGGTCGGATCGCCCAACAGGGTGTCCACCTCGGCGGGGCGGAAGTAGCGCGGGTCGATGCGGACGATCACGTCGCCCACCTTGACCTCGGGAGCGTTGTCGCCGGTGACAGAAGCGACGGTCGCGATCTCGTCGACGCCGGTGCCCGAGAACTCCAGCTCGATGCCCAGCTCGCGCGCGGACCACGTGATGAACTCGCGGACCGAATACTGAACGCCGGTCGCGATGACGAAGTCGTCGGGCTGGTCCTGTTGCAGCATCATCCACTGCATCCGAACGTAGTCCTTGGCGTGGCCCCAGTCGCGCAGGCTGTCGATGTTGCCCATGTAGAGGCATTGCTCGAGGCCCTGAGCGATGTTTGCCATGCCGCGGGTGATCTTGCGGGTGACGAAGGTCTCGCCGCGGCGGGGGGACTCGTGATTGAACAGAATGCCGTTGCAGGCATACATGTTGTAGCTCTCGCGGTAGTTTACCGTGATCCAGTAGGCGTACATCTTGGCGACAGCGTAGGGCGAGCGCGGATAGAACGGGGTGGTCTCTTTCTGGGGGATTTCCTGCACGAGGCCGAAGAGCTCCGAGGTCGACGCCTGATAGAAGCGCGACTTCTTCTCCAGCCCGAGGAAACGGATCGCCTCAAGGATACGCAGCGCGCCGGTGGCGTCTACATCGGCGGTGTATTCCGGCGCCTCAAACGAGACCGCAACGTGGCTCTGCGCACCGAGGTTATAAACCTCGTCCGGCTGGATATCACCCAGCAGACGCGTCAGGTTCGAAGTGTCGGTCAGGTCGCCGTAATGCAGCTTGAAGTTCGCATTGTCGGTGTGCGGATCCTCATAAATATGGTCGATCCGCTGCGTGTTGAACGAGGACGCACGACGCTTGATGCCGTGAACCTCGTACCCCTTCTCCAAAAGGAACTCGGCCAGATAAGAGCCGTCCTGCCCGGTAACGCCCGTGATAAGTGCTTTTTTGGTCATGTCTATTTCTTCAATAAGTTCCTCTAATCGCTTGGCGATAAGAGAATATGTGCTTTCGGTCTGTTAGCTGAAAAAGCCCGCGAGCTTTGTGATGGCTTCGTGGCTGGCGCGGATGACGGCGTCGACGGTGTTTGAGCCGTTGTGCGAGCCGAAGATGCAGCGGTCCATGTCGCGGAGCGGGCTGTCGGCGGGGAGGGGTTCGACCTCGAAGACGTCGAGAGCGGCGGAGTGGACGTGACCGGATTGCAGGGCGGCGATCAGGGCGGCTTCGTCGATCAGCGGGCCGCGGGCCACGTTGACGATGCGGATGCCTTCTTTGCACTGCGCCAGCACGTCGGCGTTCAGCATGTGGAAGTTGTGCTGGTTGAGCGAGCAGGTGAAGACGAGGAAGTCGAGGGTCTCGACCTGCTCGGGCCATGCGGCGCGTTCGAGGCCGGCGATACCCGCGTCACCTTCGACGCCAGGATCGTAGGCCACGACGTTCATGCCGAGCGCCTGCATACGGGTGACGGTCTGGCGACCGATATCGCCGAGGCCGACGACACCCACGCGGCGACCGCCGAGGCTGATGCCGGCGGGCTTGGGCCAGTTGCCGGCGCGCACGCCGCGGTCGATGACGAAGAGCTCGCGCGCGAGGCCAATGACGAAGCCGGTAGCGACGTCTGCGACTTCGGTGCCGAACATCATCGGGGTATTAATGATCGGAATGCCGAGGTCCTTACAGGCTGCGAAGTCGACGTTGTCGACGCCGATGCCCCATTTGACGGCTGCGCTCAGGCGGCCGGTCTGGCCGGCTTCGAACACGGCGCGGGTCGCGGGGTCGTCGCCGATGATCCAGCCGTCATAGTTCGGGAGAAGTTCCGACAGTTCGTCCTCGGTCATGATCTGGGTGACGTTGGCGCGGTGCAGACGCAGGCCCTTTTCAGCGGCGAAGTCGACGAAACGGTCGAATTGGCCAAGCATCGGCGGGCAGGTTACGAGGACGTCTTTCATTGTGCGGCTACCGTCTGGTTCTGGAGGATCATGGCAATGGCTTCGGTCAGCGCCCAGTCTTCGGGCGTGTCGATATCGGCGGCTTCCATCTTGTTCATCTCGAACAGGATCGGCTTTTTACCGATACGGGCGTCGGTCGCCTCGAAGCTGTCTTTGGTGAATATAAAGAGGTTGGAATTTTCTTCGTACCACGGCTCCAGATCCTGCGTCTGGATCAGGTTGTCGGGGTCGTGGTTCACCGCGCTACCGTCGGCGCGGTAGAAACGGGTCTGGATCTTGTTCACGGTGAACAAAGAGTCCGCTGTGCCCGCTGCAACGCCGTTCTGGTAGGCGAGCATCGCGTTGCGGATCGTGGTTTCCGACAGCATCGGATTTGTGGTGTGCGTCATCAGATAGGTGTCCGCAGGAACAGCCGCGATGTCGTCTTCGAGGATGCGGTTCATCGATACCAGATCGCCGCAAAGCTCGGGCTTGCGGTCACGGATACGCACGCGGCCACCTTCAACGAGGCCGTTTTCCGCGAGGATGTGACGGGCGTCGGTGTTGATCACGACTTCATCAATGGTCTCGATCGCGAGCAGCGTGTCGAGGATCCATTTAAAAAGCGGCTTGCCGTGCAGCGGACGGAAGTTCTTGCCCTTAACCCTCTGACTGTTGGCTTTCATAGGGAGAAGTGCGACGCAGCGGCTTGAGCCATTCATCTTGATCTGCCTTCTTGGATACGTGTGGATAAAAGAAACGCTCTTTCGCCTGACGCGAAATCACTTTGTGTTCGTGGTTGCCTTTGTAGGAGCCGACAAACTGGTTCCAGCGGTAGCGGATCATGTCCGTTTTGCTGGTTGAGGTAATGCCATTGCGGCTCGCTGACCGCAGATCGCCCAGAGTGCTCACGGTAAAGAAACGGAGCACGTCGAAGCGCGAAAGCTGCACTTCGGGCATGATGGATTGCAGCGCGATCGCCTCGCGTTCGAAACGGCGGCGGACCTGCGCCCAGCTTTCCTGATGGTGGTGGAACACGGTCGCATCGGCGACATAGCCGACCTTGTGCCCTGCGATCACCATGCGCTTCGCCAGTTCCATGTCCTCGAGGCCCGTGAGTTCTTCGTCGAAACGGAACTCTGCCCAAGCAGCGCGGGACACGGCGGAATTGGCGTTGTTACAGAAGAAACCGTCCTGCGGAATAGCGGAGGTCTCGGGGAAATACTTCGCAAAAATCCGGCGCTCGGAGTAGTTGCTGTCGTCGTCGCCGATCTGGCGCCCATAGGTGTAGGACACGACGCCCTTGTCGAGCGGGTCGCAAAGGTTGAACAGCCAGTTATTGTCGGTCGGAATGCAGTGGCCCGAGATCATGACCAGCGCATCACCCTCGGCCGCCTCGCAACCGCGGTTCAGCGACCGCCCGAAGGAAAACTCCTGTTTGGTGATGGTGACGATCTTCGCGCCTTTGCGCTGCGCGATCTCGACGGTGCCATCGGTCGACCCGGAGTCGACCAGCACCACTTCAACCGCATGGCCACGCACATCCTGCTTGGCAATCATCTCCAGAAGGTCACCCAAATGGCGCGCTTCGTTCAGTGTTCTGATAACTATGCTGATCAGCACATTATAACCCTGTTTCGTCTACGATTTACGCACAAAATGAACGCGGATACTCGTGCTTCAATACGTCGATGCACATTTATAGTCTGAACGCCTTCGGGGCAACTCACCTTTGCTGCCATGCGGCATTCCGCCTAGACACCAATCGTTAACCAATTACTAATAATATATATTTGTGGATAGTCATTGATCCCTCCCAATTGCGCGCTATTGCGGAATGCCAAGGGCTCTCCGAATGTCGCGTATGGTATCTATGTCGTTGCTTCGTTGACCATTTTATGGTCTGAAACGATCAATCCGGTTGCAGAGAATAATATGACGACACAGATGCTATCCCCGAAAAACGCGCGTACTGCAGGCATTTTGATTCTGGGGACTGATGCTTTATTTGATCACATTCGCATGAATGTCGTATCCAAAAGCGATATCGATTATACGACTGATATCGGTGAAGCTTTCTCAGATAGCGCTGCAACAGTGGTCATTCCCCTCGAATCGCCGCTCGTGCACTTGCGTTCCGCCATTGCCGCTGGCACGTCTTCGCAGGATGCTCTGAAGGCGTGGACGGACGAGGCGAAAGCTGTCCTCGATGCCATCCGCCAGAACCGCCGCCGCGCGACGCTCGTCGATGCGTCCCTGCTTTCTGCGGGTGATCCGGAGCTGGTCGCGGCGCTGAGCGAACGCCTCGGCGTCGAGATGACAGGCGAGGGCGGAAATGGTCGTCTCTCTGCGGAAGAACTGATCCCGCTCGGCGCAATCCTCAAGTCTGACGCGACCGCGATGCAGATTGCTCAGGAACTGGAAGCCATGCACGTTGGCCCAGTCCAAATCCGCTTGCACCAACTGCTGACCGACGTCGATGCGAGCGAGACGCTGCTTCGAGGTATCGCCCGTCTGCAAGAACTGGAAGCCGAGCGGCCCTTGCTCACCGAAAACATGGAGCTTTCGAGCGCACGGTTGGCCGAATACGGTCAAGAACGCGAGCTTATGGTGGAAAATATCCAGCTTCTGAACGAAGCGCTGCAAAGCGCCGAAAGCCTCGCGTCGGATGGCGAAAAGCGCATTCAGACTTTCAAAAACGAAGTCGAGCGGCAACGTGCGCAGGCCAAGCTACTGGAAGTCGAGGTCAAGAGCCTCAAGCAACGCCTCGACGAAGCCAAGGCCGATAAGAAGCAACGCGAGGCTGTCCTGGCTGTCTCTCTGGCCGAGGTTGATCGCGCTCGCATCGACGCCGAAAACCGTCTGCGCGATGTCCACGCCTCGACATCTTGGTACGTGACCAAGCCGCTGCGCTTCATCCGCCGCCTGTTCGGCTAACTTCGTGCGCCGCCCCTTCCTGTTCATCGATGTGCAGCACGGGCTGTGCAACCGTCTGCGCGCGCTCGCCTCGGCGGAGGCTCTGGCGGAGCAGACAGGCCGCGAACTGGTCGTGATCTGGCGTACCGATGCGCATTGCGAAGCGCGGATCGGCGATCTGCTCGATTATTCTGGCATGGTGATCGAGACGGACGAGGCCACCGCGATCCGTCAATCCTGTGAGATCGAATACAACTATATGGAGGCGGAGGAGAATTCCTGTCACCTCGCTCCCGTTTTTACCGCCGATACAAATGAACGCGACCGCGACGTTTATCTTCGCTCGGCCTATTCGCTCGTCAGTCCGAAACTGTCATTCGACCTGGAGCAGGAAAAGCTGCGGGCAATGCGCCCGTCCCGCGCTGTTCTCGATCTGATGGAACCAATTCAGAAGCCGAATGATATGGCGGTCCATATCCGCATGGCGGGCGGTCAGGGGTTCGAGCACCTCGAATATGAATCGCCGAAAAATTGGCCGGCGCATCGGCACGAAGAATTACAGAAATGGCGGCAGCAAAGTAATCGCGAGAAATTCATCGCGCGAATTCGAGAATTGGAAAATGACAATTCCGTTAATTCCATTTTCCTCGCCGCTGATACACCCGAGACATATGCCGCGTTTGCCGATGAATTCGGAAATAAACTCGTGACAGTCGAGCGTACCCTTTACGACCGTTCCGCTATTCAGATCCAATATGCGCTGGCCGATCTATTGATGCTAACGACGGGTCGTCATTTCCTCGGCAGCCCGTGGAGTTCTTTCACCGACGTCGCTCAACGGCTCGCCGGTCCGGGGCGGCCGATGGAAGTCAGTGGTCTGGATTTCTAAAGCCGGAGCCTGAAAAGCGGTCCCATTTCTGCTCCGCTTCGACGATCCGCGAGTGCATGACAGGGCTGTCGAGCCACGCCCACGCATAGCTCGGACCTTGATCCTTTAGCCTCTCTTTGAGCGCCGCGTACACGTCATCGAACCCGTCCATACCTGACAGATAATGCGTTTCATTCATCTCCAGATCGCGGCCGATGGACTTTTCGATGCAGATCCAAAGCTCCGCCGCGCCCTCGATAAAACGGTGGCGCAGGGCGTCGGGCAACTCGGCGTGGGCGCGCAGGATAACGTCTGCAAAGCGGCTGATCGTCGGGCCGAAATCGCGCCAGCCTTCTTCGATCCCGCGGCGCAGAACGAGGCGGCAAACTTCCAGCACGCGGAACGCCGCAGTGCCGGTTTCGGGCGAGCGGTCCTGTTGCAGCAGACCGTGTGTGTCCAGCGTCGCGATTTCGGTGCAGTAGCGGCGGGCCAGTAGATCGAACCACAAATCACCGTGCCCGCCAAGGTGTTCGGGATGCCACAACCCATTGGAATCAAGGAAATCTCGGCGACAAACACGCGCGCGGCTCGTCGCCAGTTTTGTCGGCTCGCCGCGCGGCTGGTCGGGTTTTTTGCCCGTGATTTTAGTCGCGATGCGCTTCGCAATCCGTTCGGCCAGCGACGGCATCAGCAATTCGCGGGGCAGGGCGTCAGCAAAGGCGGAGCGACCCTCGCAAATCTCAGCCGCGCTGAGGCGCGCAAGGTTCAGGAGGGCGGCAAACAGGCCGTGATCGGGCAGGTCATCGGGCGACAACATCGCGATATAGCGCGCGTCCGAATGATGGCGGCCCGTGCCAAGCGCGGTGGCAAAGGTGTCATTACTGGCGGGGACAACGCTCAGGCCGCTAACGTCCTGCAATTCCAAAAGTTTTTCGGGATGATCGCTCACCACGATGACGTTGATATCGGTATCTATGACGCGCTCTGCGATGGTGCGCAGGCGGATCGCGGTCGCCTGACGCGCGGGCAGGATCACGTCGAGCCGATCCGCGCGGCCCGCCACATCGGCCTGCTTGCGCAGAGCGTGCTGAGGGCGGTGCGCGATGGGAACCCAAGCGGCCTTGCCGATGTCCTTGGCCAATGCGGCGGGCAGGTCGGACCACGCCTCCCCGATCAGCCAATCGGGCATGGCGGGCGCGAGGGCGCGCAGGATTCCGGCCTCGGCCTGCGGGGCGGTCATTTTCACGAGCGTCGGGTGCAGGCTTGCCAGCAAGTTCGCAGGCAGCGTCATGATTTGCGCGGGCTTGAAGTTTTCATCTTCGATATCGGAGGCTTCAAGGTATCCATCGTTGACCTTGTGCCGCCGAAACGCAGTGAGCGTCGTGCGGCTATCGGCGTTCGCAGCGGTGAGCGGCTCGCCCGCTTCCCCGTCCAAACCCCTGATCGCAAACGGTTTTGCGATGATGTTCGTCAGCTTGTGGCGCGCGATGTTTTTCAGCAGCGCCTGATAGGCGTCCGCATCGGGCTCGAAACACCAGATCGTCCACTGCGGATAGCGCAGTGCGAAAGGCACGGCGAACGCGCCGAAGCCCGCGCCGATGTCGACCGCAATACCCTCGGGCGGCAGGGTTTGCGAGGTCAGGAAGCGCTCGTAAATCGCCTTCACCCGCCAACGGCTGTCGCCAATAAGATGGGCGGACGGAGGGACGTCCAATTCGGGGCGGCGACCTGCAAAGGAAACGGTGACAGTCATAGCAAAGCCGCCATGTCGCGGGCGTAATTCACGCCAGGCACGCGGACGCCAAGCGCCAGAAGGTCTTCGCGTTTGAACTCGCTATACCTTTTGTCGAGCAACTGCGTCATGCTGGTCGCGGCTTCAAGGTACTGTTTTTTATAGGGATATCCGACGTTGTGTTCGCACCACTCAATCAGCTTCATGCACGAACTGAACACCGCACTGCGATAGAGCGGGGCATCCATCCAACGGACCCGCGCCGCGTGGTCGAGCGTCAGGCGGCTCACCGCGATTACATCGTAGCGGCGGAGACCAGCGGTCGACGTGATCTGCGAGCGCGCATAGCGTTTGTAGTAGGTGAAGGCGGGAAAATCGCTGATCGCGATCTTCTCGGCCGCGGCCAGCACGAGGGTGTGGAAGTACACGTCCTCAAAGAAATGCGTGTCGGGAAAGCTGATCCCGAAGGAGCGCAGCAACTCTGTCCGGATGACCTTGTTTGCAGACTGCGGTTCAATCAATTGCGCGAGCGACCAGACCACTTCCGCATTGGCATCGCTACGATTGAAAACGCCGCTCTTGTTTTTCTCGAACAATTTGTCGAAATGCTGATCGTCAAAGAATGGATGCGGATTTCCGCGCTGACCCATCAAAACGCCGCGGCAGAAAAGCACGTCCGGATTGTGCAATTGCAGCAATTCGACAATTGCGGCGAAGGACCAGTCGGGACGGCTATCGTCGGCATCGAGAAACGTGACGTATTCACCCTTCGCGTGCCGCAGCGCGGTATTGCGGGCAGAGGACAGCCCGTCATTCGATTGCCAGATAATCCGCACGCGCGGATCGTCGATTTGCGAAAGAAGCTGCGTCGTTTCCGCATCCGACCCGTCATTCACGATCAGATATTCGAAATCGGTAAAGCTCTGTCCCAATACCGAATTGATTGCCGTAAACAGCAATGGCCCGTCGTTATAGACGGTGGTGATGCAAGTCAGCTTCGGCATGCGGTGCGCGGTCTTCCCTTCGCGTTTCATTCAACCATTTCGGACTGATATCCGAAAGTAAATTCAACCTGAACGAATTTAATTGCGAAGTTAAACGGCGAAAGAAACGAGGCTCGGCAGGTCAGTCCGCAGACCATGCGCCGCACCGACCACAAAGAACTGCAGGTCATCGATCTGGATATGGAAATCGGCCTTCGGCATCCCGAACACAAGCGCCGCGTGACCCGGTTCGCCATAGGCGCGGTCACCGCCGAGGATCGTGTGCATCGCAACGTGCGTTGTGGTCTCCGGCGTCAGACGGATCGCGTCCTTGAAGCGCGTGTCGCGCATCTCGCCGCGCACCATGCGCAGGTGCGGCTGGAGCGTCGCGCCGGTCTTGGACGAGCCGCGCAGCGACACGCCGAGCACATCGCCTTTGGCCAGCTGCGCGTGACCCAGTTCCAGCCGTAGCACCACCCAACGCGGGCTGCCGGACACTTTCGCGTTCAGCGATGCGATCTCGTCATGGCCGGAATTGAAAGACAAATCCACCGTGCCTTGCTGCGAGTCCAGATCGCAGAACAGAGGACCATGCAAATTCGCATCACCCGAGGCTTTCCCATCAAACGATGCATCCCGCAAACCGCCGATAAGCGCACTGGCGGAGGTCTGGATCGGGTGGAGAAGAGATGCGGTCATCGGGGTATTCCTTATGCGTTTGCGCAGAAGCTAGCGGTTTGATGGGCCGAGTTGTAGATGTCTCATGGCTTAAGCTGATCGCTTACGATTGACCACATTTTCAAAATGCGATCTCACTTTGTCATTGTTTGGGAGAAGTTCCAGCGCCGCAGTGACTTCACTAGCTTTCAGATTTTCATAAATGTCCGATTTTTCATACTGATCCAGCAAGAGTTTTGTCGCCATCTTGGTAAGGAAAATACGAGCATTAGCTTCGAGTCGCGTTTCAGACTGTGCAATTTCTTTCATTTCATTGAGCAGAACTGCATCCTGCGGGAACGGAGACCGGATCAAGCGTTTTGCTAAGGCGTCTGCGGACCAGGCATCGGGGATGCCGATACGTTTGGCAGCTTTTACGATTGCGTCATCGTATCGGTTGGTTACTCCGATTTCACGGAGAAATAGCCATATCCCAAGAGCATAGCTATCATTTCCTTCATCGAACGCCAACTTCGCGCGTCTAGGAGTCAATTCCTCAGCCTCGTGACGACCGATCACGCTTTCTGCTGACTCTGTCAGTGCAACGTTTGCAATCTTGATCTCAAGCATAGTTGCTGTGTCGAAATGAAAATCGCTGAGTTGGAATTTCAGCTCCTTATGACGTCGAGAAAATTCATGAGCGATGTCTATAGTCGTCGGCACATGAGCTTTCAATTCGATGCTTCTATTTCGGCCTTCGAACGGCGTCCTCCCCTCGCGAGCGAATGCCGCGATCAAGTTTACATCGACATTGGCAGTCAGGCTCATCGATGCAACGAGGGTTCTATCTTCTGTCACACCCGGCCGAGTGAATTTTGCGCGAAGGACTGCTCCATGCGCATTTTCAAGTGCGAGGGCCCACCTGTCCACATCGACCTTTTCGAATCCACGTGTGACAATTTCATGCAACGATTTGGCATGTTGGGCTTTGTCAGAGAATGGATCGGGAAAATCTGACCAACAGTTTTCCGGCAAATACGGAAAGACGCTGCGGATGTCCCGTCGCTCAAAAGCATCAATCTTCGAGATTTTGCTCAAGTTAATGACGCTAGCTCCAGCTTCCGCTGCAACACTCTTTACACCATCCCAATTGGCTTGGTGGGTGTGAGCTTGTGGCAGTGAATAAACGTCGCCCTTGAGTTGGTATCCCGAGAAAAAGTAGTTTGGATTATAGGTCGGGTCTTGGTCGATGATGAGAAGTTTGCTCTCGGCTGGGGAAAGATTGAGAACGCCGAAACCACGTTCTTCGATTTCTTCAGGCGTCAGGAAGCGACTTTCGAGGATTTCCTCGACATAGGCACCTTCCATTCCTATGAGATAAATTTCGCGATAGCCAAGCTCTATCGCCTTTTTAAGGCTGAAGCTGCCAGTGGAGCTATGCGCAATGAGCTCCATACGGGGGCTGTCGGAAACTTTCCATGAGAAGAAGAATTTCTTTGTGGTGACTTTGGGATCGTCGAGCAAACGCGCAAAATTCTCGCGGTGGTGATAAACCACTTTGCGGTCAGCCAGAGCGTAGTAGGTTGGCCACCAGTTTTCTTTTTCAAAATACCGATATGCGGCGGTCGTTCCCCATGTATCCATGCCTTCCGGAAGTTTATCGAATCCGGCCTCGGCAAGAAGACGTGCCGAAGGACCATTGCCGATGATGAGCAAGCGGCGGTTCGACGCTTCGCTATCTTGACTACTGGATGCTTGCGGAAGTTTTACGGCAGGCTTTGCTTGTTTCAGGAACGACACAAGGGCGTCCCACGAATTCTCCTGAACATAAGTGTCGCGAGCAGTCAGTGCGGCTTTTTTTAAGTCACTTAGATTGGCCACTGCCGCGCGGATGCCGTCAGTCAGCGCTTTTCCGTCCTCTTCAACAACTTCGCCAAAGCCCAATTCGCGGACTTTGCCGGCCAACCAAGTATCATCAATCACAACGCTGGGGACGCCCAGTAGGAGCGAGTCAATGAGCAAGCCGGACGTCCGGTTCGAGAAGCGATCAGGAGTGTACGGCAGCGCGACAAGATCGGCACTAAGCAGCAGGTCGCGAAACTCGTCTTCGCTGAGGTAGCTGTCCATAATTTCCACGTGATCGCGGATTTGGTCGAAGAAGGCCTGACGTGATTTGTTCACGCTATCGGCGGGCGGGAATCGCACTCGCAAACGCAAGTCCTCTACGCCGCCTTCAATCAGTTGAAGCAGGGCTTCTTTGGTCAAATCAAAGCCTTTGCCACCGCGTAAGTTGCCTGGAAAAACGACTGTTTTGCGCCCGTCTTCACCGCCGCCTGCATTCAGCTTGCCGATCTCATCGTCGTGGAAAGTCGTTGTCGGGTGCGGCAACACTTCGGTTTTAACATCGAAGCCTTTACGCATCTCTTTCGCGAGTTCCGGAGACGGAACAATAAGGCGGATTTGCGGATTTGCCGACATTTTGGCAAGCCGCGGCTTCCAATAATTTTGGAGGCCATTGTCAGTCAGATCCAGCCACGAAAGATAGTAGAGGCTGATCGCGAAGGTGCATGAAGGATACTTATGTGCAAGGTTTTCCAACACTCCCGCTATCTCAAGTGACCCGCAGTACATGAAGAGCTGCGAAGGCACACTGTGGTCAAGGCTGGAAAGATAGCTATCCAATTCGGTCGCAAACGTATCTAGACCGGCGACTGCCTTGCCCGCAGACTTGGAATACAGAGTATTCGTGCGGCAGGAAAATACCTTAGCCATCTCGGGATGGGCTTCATACACTTTGGGCTCGGCGTCTATAGGTCCGGCGATCAAGTGTGGCTGGCCATTATTCCGTAGCGCTCTACCCAAGCGCGCTTCGTAGTTTAGGAAATGGCCAAAGAAGCTTTCGGCATCAGGGTTGACTGATATAAATCGCGTAGGTTTGGGCGGGGTCGTGAACTGCGGTGTCTGCAAGATCTTAATTTTTTCGATTCTGAGTTTTGGAGTCGGCATTGAGGTATCTTGGCACGCCGCGTGAATTTCGACCGAGACAAAGAAATCAGTGCTATGTGCAGGCGAGAGCAGAAATTCCAAGGGGATTTCAGTTTGCTCTAACGCTCGCAGCGTACGTTTCTGTTCAACGATCGAGTAGCCAAACGCTTTGCCGCCAAGTACCACGTCGCAATCGGTCTCGGCGGTGAGTGTGACAGCAAGCTTAACGTCCTGTTGATTTTTTCGATTTGGGCGTGTGCCAAAACGGAGCCGAACTTTACTATCATTGGCTACCGGCACCGCCAAAAAGCCATCTACGAAAGTATGAGGACCGGTGGTGGTGATATCTTTCAAAGTTGGAGCCACGCTCTCCTGCACACACTCTATAAAAGCATAGCGCTTCTGAAGTTCCGACTGATTGCGGCCGATCCACTCACCCCATGTGTCTTCCAGGTCAGCAGCTTCTTGTTTTTTCGAGGTGGCGACGAGTTCAAGAGGCGCTGAATTCGCAGGATATTGTAAAAATCGCAAGCCTGCCACTTCATGACGGATCGATGCTGATTTGTCTTTGATGGATAAAGTGATTTCCAGCGAAACGTCTTTTAGCGAAGCTGCATTAATCGAGATTAATCGCATCGTGACCGTTTGGGCCGAGCGCATAAGTTCAAACTCAAGAGTGGATTTCTCACCGCTCTCAAGTACACTAATCGCGTTCACGTGTTTGAAATCTAACGATGTTGGCAAGATAAAGTTGAGCTCTAAAATGCCGTTGTTACTAGGAGCAATGTTTCCGCCGATATGTACTTTAATTTCGTCGGGCCATTGTGCCTGACCTTCGTGTAGTGTGGCTTGCGCTTGGCCAAAGCCAAGGTTCTTCCAAGTCACGAACTTGGTAAGAGAGCCGACACTATTTACACGAATTTCCCGAACCGCTTCGTCACCTTCAGCATAAAAACTATTCAGATTGGCAAATTCGGTTTCCAGCCACCTGAGTGCTGGCTGCCCGTGGCACAGGTACATCGACACGTCGTCGCGGACTTCTTGCATAATATCGACAGTGCCTGCGGTCTCGGTTTCAATCTGTCCACTAATGTTGCGGATTACAGGCGTAAAAGTATAGCGCCACGCATATTTCCGCAGATTCACGCCGATCTGTTTCTGGATTTCCTGATAGTTGTGCATTCCGAGCGAGAACGCGACATCGTAGGCAACGCTATTAGATACGTTTTCAGCGAGCCATTTCAGCGTCCTTAAGAAGTCACCGTTCAGGTAATCCTGAAATTCACGATCTCCCGTGGCATAAATGGCGTTTCCATTAATATGAAATCCATTGACCGGGGCGGTCATTGTCGGACCATGATAGTTTGCACCGATGACCCAGGTTCCGGGCGGGCAGTCTGCGACTGCCCTTTCCAAAGCGTCAAGCCAGCCTGCACGAACGGGCACACAATCCGCTTCAAGCAGCAACGTATTTTCGTAGTCGCGACAGCAGGCCATCATCGATAGCCAGAAGATGTTGGGCCCCGACTTGTTACAAAAGAGGTTTAGAGAGTTGCCACGAACATAATAGTCGATCTTCGGATCGAGCTTGAGGAACGTCACGCGCAGTTTTTTGAAATACCGTGCCAGCCAAGGGAGCTGCTTGGCGCGCTCTCGAATTTTTTCTTCGATTTCGACGTCGGTTGCGCAAGACATGAACACATGAAGCGCGACACCACTGACAGCATTGAAAGACGGTACCAGCTTCGGATCAACCCAGGTTTGAAGGCGCTCGAGAAACCCGTCGAGCTCATGCGGCATGAGGGGGACGGCAATCGCCGACAGTCTCCTCAAACCGAGCGTCTCGTAGACATCTTCGTAAGGGAAGATGTTGAACCGACTGAGCAGCGAAGTACGGGAACCAACTGTGATTTCCACCTTCGCGCTTGATCTCGCAATGTCATCGCGCAAGGCTACAAAAGACTGAAGGTGAAGGTTGCCAGAGTGGATCTGCGGATTTGGAACCTGATACTTTTCATTGTTTTCTTGATAGTTATCAAAAAAGTAGTTCGGGTTGCGCTTCACATCACCCTTGATGGTGAGCTCGTGACCTTCTCCAGCTTCGGATTGGGACAAGCGCTCCACATAATTGCAGTCGATCCCAAGCAGACAAAGCTCATGAAAGCCTTTTTCGATACAGAATCTGGTCGCCAAAACGCCAGTGGTTTGCTTGTAGTTCGACATCGAAGAAACAGGGATTGCACCGGTTCGCGACATAAATTCATCTCGCGCCGTGATTTTCGGGTGGCCCCGTAGGTGCGGAAGTTCCTCGAAAATGGCCTCATGCAAGAAGAATTCGGAAATCGAGGGCTCATCGAGAAGCCGCTCGATTGCCTCTCTATGCTGCTTCACAACCACCGGATCCAGACACGCGTAGATATGGGGATAATTGCCAGTGCGGTCCCAATATTTGTAGGCCGCGTTCATGCCAAGCCATCGGCCAGTCGGCAGTGCGTCAAGGACTTGGGTGGAGAGTGATGGCCCATTGCCAACTACGTAAAAAGGAGCGCTTCGAAGGGGCATGGAGATCCGGAAAACCTTGGTTATTTGTGTCCCAGCTATAATAATAGGACAGTGTGTATTTTTGTAAATGCTTTCAAGCAATTAGATGGTACCTACAGCGCTGCTTATCTAAGCGGCCAAATCAGTGCCAAAATAACCTACGCTTTGGCCGAAAAGCATACCGTTTGCTGCAGTTGCAAAAGCCTTAGCGGTTTGAGGTACCGAATTCTAGAGAAGTATCCGAATGCGTCAGCGGAAATACTCTTAGAGTTCAAACAAACGAAAGTGCTGGAAGCTAGGAGCAAGCAGCTTCAACGCAGCGAGATGACAAAGTCGGCAAAATCGGTTTCGACCTGACGGTGAGACGCGGTGATGATGACTGCGTTCGGCAAAATTGCCCGAATATTGCTCAGCACTTTCAATGCAGTAGAGGCATCTAGCCCTTCGGTCGGCTCGTCGAGCAACAGCACCTGAGGTTGCCGCAGCAGCGCCCGCGCCAGAGCGACGCGGCGCATCTGGCCACCCGACAAACTCTCTCCGCCGATGCCGGTTTTCATGTCGGGTCCGCCGCGGTCGGCAGTCGCTGAAGTGAGGTCCATCGCCTCCAGCACCGCGGCTAGATCGGCATCAGAGGCATGTGGCGCGGCCAACAGCAGGTTATCCCGCAGCGTGCCGTCGATCAGCGCGGTGCGCTGCGGAACGAAGGTCACGATCTCGCGCAGGTCGTGTTCGGAGTAGGCGGCGACGGGCGCGCCGTTAACCATGATTTTGTCCGAAGGCAGCAGCCCCGCGATCCGCTGGAGCAGCGTCGATTTACCCGCGCCCGAGGGGCCGATCACAGCTGTCATCGTACCGGGTTTCGCAGTGAAAAGCGGCATCTCGACTGAGGGCACTGACTGCGCGGGAAGGGGCTTTGCCTCTGGCTCCGGCGTTTTAAGGCGTGCGTCGATGCGGCGCGCGGCGAGGCGCATCCGGCCCAACTCTGCCACCGTGCGGCGGAGCGGCGCGATGGTTTCGAACAGTGCGAGGGCGGCGAAAATGCCGAGGGCGGCAGTCGCGGTGGACATCTCTCCGGCGGCGAAGGTTGCGCCCGCCCAGATCGCTCCCGCCGTCACCAGCGCTGACAGTGCGGCCAGCGCAAAACCCGTCCGCCGCTCGATCCGGTCCAGTTTGCGGCGCGTCGCATGGCGGTCGCGGATGAGGCCTGACAGCGTTTCGGTCTGCGCTTTCATCTGGCCGTAGACCACCAGATCAGTACGCGCGCGGATCATGTCGACGATGCCCGAACGGATCGCTTGCGCTTGCTCTTCCTCCCGCGCCGAAGGCTTGGCGGCAACTCGCAGCGCGATGGTAGAGATGACAGCCGCACCAACCAGCAAGCCGCCCGCGACGATCACCGCGACAGTGAAATTGACCAACACCCAGAGCGCAAAAAACGCCACCAGCAGCGCCAGCGTCCCCGCCCCGACGGGCAGCACCAGCCGCAGCGGAATGCCGTCCAGCGCCTCCACATCCGAGGTCAGTTGGTTCAGCGCCTGCGCGCCGCGCAGTTTCTGTTGTTCGCGGAACGGCGCGAGGATCAGACGCCCCAGCAGTTCGACCCGCAGTGTCGCGATCACGCGCAGCGTTGCATCATGGCTCGCAAGACGCTCGCCATAGCGCGCTGCCGTCCGCCCGAGAGCCAGCACCCGCACGCCTGCCGAGGGGCCGAAGGCGCTGAGTGCGATCCCGGCCCCCGCCATGCCAGCCGCGGCGGCAGCGGTGATGAACCACCCCGACAGGCTCAGCAGACCGATGCCCGCGAGCAGCACGACCAGCGCCAAGACGGCGCCGACGATCATCGAGCGCCGCTGACGTTTCATCATCAGGACAAAGATGCGCAGGAGGGCGGTCATGCGGCCTCCAACCGGATCACGCGGTCCATGCGGGCCGCCAGTGTTTCGTCGTGCGTCGCGATGAGCAGCGCCGTGCCGCGCGATTGCAGCGCCAGCAAGCCGTCGGTTACGATCTTCGCCGTCTCCGCATCAAGGTCGGCAGTCGGCTCGTCGGCGAGCAGCAGGGCAGGGCGCGCATGGATGGCGCGGGCGAGGGTGATCCGTCGCGCTTCGCCGCCCGAAAGGCCCCCGCCGGTTTCGCCCAGCACGGTCGCGTCGCCCTCGGGCAGGGCCGAGACGACCTCGAGCACGCCCGCAGTGCGCAGCGCCTCGGTTATGTCGTCGTCCGAGAATGCGACGTTGCGGCGGAGCGTTTCGCCAAGGAAATGCGGGCGCTGCGGCATCCAGCCAAGCCGTTCGCGCCACGCTTTCGCGGTGTCATCCGCCAGCTTGAGCCCGTGCACCGTGATCCGCCCGTCCGAAGGCTCTAGCAGTCCCGCCACAGCCGCAAGCAGCGTGGATTTGCCCACGCCCGACGGCCCGACGAGCGCAACCGACTGCCCCGCCGTCAGCCCGAAATCGGGATAGGAAATACGGGTTTCACCGCGATTGATCGTGACGCCAGAGACCGCGAGGGACATGTCCCCCGCCAGCGGCGTCGACCCCTGACCGAGAATCGGCTGCAACTCTGCCTCGTCCCATTTCGCGAAATCCTTGGCCAGTGCAGCGGCCGATGCGCGGTCGTGCCACGCCGCCGACATATCGCGGAGCGGTTGGTAGAATTCGGGCGCGAGGAGCAGCAGGAAGATGACCTCGAACGGGGTCACGGGATCGCCTGTGGCGCCGAAAGTAATCTCGCCCAGCAAGGAAAAACCAAGGAACACAGCGATCATCGCGATGCCTATAGCGGAGAAAAGTTCAAGCAGCGTGGACGACAGAAACACAATCCGCAGCACCGCCATCGTCCGCGTCCGCAGGCTGTCAGCGCGGGTCGCGAAATCGGCCTGCATCCGCTCTCCGGCATTCAGCAGCCGCATGTCCAGAAGCGCGTTCAGTCGGTCATAAAGCAGGTCATTCATCGACGCGACTTCGTCGAGTTGCTTTTCACTTGCGGACTGTGCCGCCTTGCCGACAAGAGCCATGAATACGGGGATCAGCGGGCCGGTGATAAGGAAAATCAGACCGACGACCCAGCTGTAATAAAACGCGATCACAAGGATCACGATAGGGACCACCATCGTGCGTGCGCGGGCCGGAAAGAACCGCGTGAGATACGGCTGGAGGATGTCCAGTTTCTCGCCCGAAAGCGCGGCGATACTGCCCGCAGCGCCATAATCGAGCGTGATCGCCTGCGCCTCTCGCGTGACCAGTTTGGTGCGCAGAGTGCGGGTCAGGCGGTCGGCGGCCTCGAACGCGCGGCCCTCTCCGACGTAGCTCAGGCCCGCGCGGATCAGGCCGAGCACGGCGAACAGAATAGCGGCGGTCAGAGGGGCAAATCCAGCAACCTCGGCATCCAGCAAACCCGCGACGGTCCGCGCGATGACGTAGCCCTGCGCGATCCATATAAGGTTGCCCACAACGGCCAGCCCTGCCGCTTGTTTCAGCAGCGGCGCGACCGGCGCGACAAGCGTATCGAGGCTGGATTTCGGACGTCTGGCCATGCGCAGGGACATATCTAGGAAGTTGCACGTGAACAACGGAATTTCGTGCAAATCCAGTGCGGCAAATGGGTCGCGCCCTTTTCAAACGTCGGGTCCGGCATACATTCACGTTCAAGCATGTGAATTTCTAAATGTCAGGAGTGATTATGACCAACCCGATCGTCAAACCTTTCTGGGATAAACCGACCGGAAGCTGGCAGTATGTCTTCCACGACCCTGAAACGATGAAGGGCGCGATTGTCGATCCGGTGCTGGATTTCGACCCGCTCGCCGCTGCGACGGGGTTCTCGAATGCGCACCGTATCCTTGAATATATCCGCGCCGAGGGGATCGCGGTGGAGTGGATCCTCGACACGCACCCCCACGCCGACCACTTCTCTGCCGCGCCGTATCTGGCCGATATCCTGAAGGCCCCGCGCGGGATCGGAGAGAAGGTCCGCAAGGTGCAGGCGCTCTGGAAAGAGATCTATCACCTCCCCGATTTCCCGACCGATGGCTCGCAGTGGGACCGTCTGTTTGCGGACGGCGATGAGTTCAAGGTGGGCAATCTGCCGGTGAAGGTCATGTTCTCGCCCGGTCACACGCTGGCCTCGGTCACCTACGTCTGCGGCGATGCGGCGTTCGTCCATGACACGCTGATGATGCCCGATGTGGGATCGAGCCGCGCCGATTTTCCGGGTGGCAGCAGCGCCGAACTGTATCACACCATCCAGCGCATCTTTGCCCTGCCCGAAAACACGCGTCTGTTTATCGGTCACGACTACGCGCCCGATGGCCGCGAGGAGCAATGCGAGGCGACCGTGGCGGAGCACAAGGCGCGGAACAAGCACTTCAAGGATAACCCGTCCGAAGCCGAATACCGCGCGGTCCGTGAAGCGCGCGACGCGACGCTTGGCTTGCCGGAGCGGATGCTTGCCGCGCTCCAGATCAACATCCGTGGTGGCCGCCTTCCGGAGCCTGAGGCCGATGGCCGTTCCTACCTGAAAATCCCGCTGAACTACTTTGAATCGCGGGCATAAGGGCCTTAAGTCGTGCTGACGATCCAGCTGGGGCGGATGCCGCTGGCCTCGATAAACGGGGTCACGTCATAACCGCTGAACAGCCCGTGATCGGTGATCAGGATCGAGCCGATGCCCGCTGCAGCGCCGCCCAGAACGTCCGTATGCAGCGTGTCGCCGACCATCGCGATGCGGCTGCGGTCGATGCCGTTCAGGCGGGCGAGGGCGGTTTCAAACGCGTTGCCGAAGGGCTTGCCGTAGAACTCGGGCGTCATGCCTGTCTCGGCCGCGATGCGATGCGCGAAGGTGCCGGGTTCGATGGACAGGTCGTGCTCGCGCGGCGCGACGAGGTCGGGGTTCGCGACGACCAGCGGGCGGGGATTGTCCTTGAGCGCAGCAATCAGGCGGTCGGTATCGGCCTCTTCCCACCGTTCGGACGACAGAAGGATGAACCCGCTCGCGGTGTCATAAAGCGACGCGTCATCCAGCAATTGACCCAAACGGACACCCTCGGGCGCATCGCTGAAATCGTCAGCCTCGGTCGCGGCGGCGGCCCAATATCCAGGAGGCAGCGCGGCAAAGGCGACGTCGCGGCTGGAGACGACTTCCTCAGCGGTGAAATCGAAGCCCAGACGGTGGTACTTCGCCAGCACCTTTTCGCGGGTGTAGCTGGCGGCATTGGTCAGCAAGACGAGCCGTTTGCCCTTCGCCCGCAACTCCGCAATCCGTTCTACCGCGCCATCAATCGGCGTCTCGCCGCGGTTCAGAACACCGAAGGCATCGAGGATATAGGCGTCGAAATCATCCACCGTGTCCGACAAATCGCGGCCCGTTTTGGACGCTGCGGGAAAGCTGGCAGAGGGGAAACTGGCGCGGACGTTTTCGTACTGCGCAAAGGCCTGTTCGGTATTCATAAAACTCGGTCTGGTCATGGTTTCGGCGGGAGAGCAGATAGCCCTCCCGCCGATCCGTTAAAGTATCTTTTTGCGAAGGTAAGACGACACGACTTCGCCAAGGATCACAAGGGCCAGAATGGTCAGCAGCACCATCGAAACCTCGGGCCAGTTGAACGTGTCGATCGCGCCCTGAAGGATCATCCCGATGCCCCCCGCACCCACAAGGCCGAGCACCGTGGATTCGCGCAGGTTGATGTCCCACCGCAGGATCGCCACGGCAAAGAACGTCGGCATAACTTGCGGCACGATCGCGTAGAGCACGATCTTGAACCGCGAGGCGCCGCAGGCTTCGAGCGCTTCGACAGGCTTGCGGTCGATTTCCTCGATCGCTTCGCCGAGCAGTTTGCCCAAGAACCCGATGGAGCGGAACATGATCGCGACGATACCCGCGACGATACCGGGGCCGAAGATCGCAACGAACAGCAGCGCCCAGATGATCGTGTTCACCGACCGCGACGACACGAGGATGAAGCGGCCCACCCAGAGGAAGAACTTGTTCGGGGTGGTGTTCTGCGCCGCGATATAGGCGACAGGCAGCGACACGACGACCGCGATCAGGGTGGCGAGCGTGGCGATGTTCACCGTCTGCCAGATCGCTTCAAGGATCGACGGCAGGTTCTGCGGATCGGGCGGCATCATGCGGCCAAAGAGGTCGCCCATCTGCGACGGCGCATCCCAGACCCACGCCCAGATGACGTCGATCGAACTTAGCGCCCACGCAACGATCAGGGCAGTGAGGGCGAAGCCTCCGTACCGGATCAGGCGCTGTTTGGGGGTGAAGCGGGACCACTGGTCCAGTTGGCTATGAACTGAGGTATTCATTATGCGATCCGCTTTCTGACAACGCCGCTGACGGCTTCGGAGATGAGGATGACGCCCACGATGACGATGGTGATGGCCAGCGCGAAGTCGTAGTCATAGCGGCCAAAGGCGTTCGCCAGCGTTGCACCGATCCCGCCCGCACCAACGATGCCGACCACGGCAGAGGCGCGCAGGTTACTGTCGAGCTGATAGATGCCCAGACCCACGAGCCGCGGCATGATCTGCGGAATAATCGCGTAGACCAGCGTCGGAATGAACGCCGCACCTGCGGCGCGCATCGCCTCGACCTGACCGAAGTCGATCTCCTCGATCCGTTCGGCGAGCAGCTTGGCGACGAAACCGACGGAATAGACGACCAGCGTCAGAGCGCCCGCGAAGGGGCCGAAGCCGACGGCTTTGACGAAGATGATCGCGACGATCACGGGGTGGAAACTGCGGGCGATGATGATGATCGCACGGCCGACGATATAGACGGGCTTCACCGCGATATTGCTTGCCGCCATAAAGGCTAGCGGCACGGACAGCGCGATGCCGCCAACGGTGGCGAGGATGGCGATCTTCAGGCTTTCCATAAAGCCGTCGAACAGCAGTCCTGCGCGGTCGAAATTCGGCGGGAATGCACCGCTAAAAATGCGCTGCGCACGGGTCATGCCGTCCGACACGCGGTCCCAGTCGATGGGCAGCGTGGCGAGCGTGAAGACAACGTAAACCGCCGTCACGATATAGAGGCCGTACCGCAAAACGGGGTTCGCGATGAACGGCGGCTTGCGCCAAGTGTCGGGCTGCGTGCTCATGCGGCGGCTCCGACGGCGGCGCGGTCCTGTGCGGGAACGCCGGCGTAGATCTCGTCCATCTCGGTCTTGGTGAGCTGTTCCGGCTTGTCATCGAAAATGATGCGGCCATAACGCATCCCGACGATGCGGTCGGAGTATTCCTTGGCCTCGGTCACGTTGTGGATGTTGATGATGACAGGCAGTTTCAACTCGCTTGCCAGATCGCGGAGCAGCGACATGATCTGTTCGGAGGTCTTTGGGTCGAGCGATGCGGTCGGCTCGTCGGCGAGCAGAATCTCGGGGCGCTGCATCAGGGCACGCACCACGCCGACACGCTGGCGTTCACCGCCCGAAAGCTCGTCCGCACGTTTGTCCGCGTAATGGGCGATGCCGACGCGTTCCATCAGTTCATAGGCACGGCGGATGTCGTCCTTGGGGTAGCGGCGGGTCAGCGCGGACCAGGTCGAAATGTAGCCCAGACGGCCCGACTGGACGTTTTCCATCACGGTGAGGCGGTCAATGAGGTTGAAGCCCTGAAACACCATGCCGATGCGGCGGCGGGCAGCGCGTAATTCGCTGCGTTTCAGGGTCGTGAATTCGGTCCCGTTGAGATTGATCGACCCTGATGTCGGCTCGACCAGACGGTTGATGCAGCGCAGCAGGGTACTTTTGCCCGCGCCGGACGATCCGATGACCGAGGTGATCTGGTCGCCCTCGACGGTCAGGTCCAGCTCTTTCAGGACGGGGTCGCCCGATCCGTAACGCTTTGTCAAATTGTTGATTTTTAGCATGAGTGCCTCTGGGACATAGCACGGCCATGCCTCTGCCGGATGTGCGTCCGGCAGAAACGTGGAGGAGCCGTGTGGCTGTCCGGTCGGCAAAATGACCGACCGGACGCTGGTGGTGGGAGAAACTTAGTTTCCTGCGAGGCCCTGCGGCGTGTACTCGACGCCGTTGGACGCTTGGATCTGACGGATAACCGCCCACTGATCCTTGTAGGTGATCGGGATGAACTTGCTCACGCCTTCGAATTCGTCGCCAAGCGCGGTGCCAGCGAAGTCAAAGGTGAAGAAGGCTTCCTTGATCTTCTCGGCCAGCTCGGGGTCGAGGTTATGCGCAAGGTTGAACGAGGTGGTCGGGAACGGGTCGCTTTCCCAGATCATGCGGACGTCCGCCGGATCGTAGAGCCCGCGTTCCGCCATGCGGTCCACAACTTCGGACGCAACCGGAGCCGCATCGTAGTCACCCGCGACAACGCCCAGCATCGACTGGTCGTGCGAACCCGAGTAGATCACTTCGTAGTCCTCATCCGGCACAACGCCGAGGTCGGGGAACAGCGCGCGCGGCGCCTGGTTGCCCGAGTTCGAGGTGGGCGAGGTGTGTGCCACCCGGCGGCCTGCGAGGTCGGCGACCTCTTCGATGTCGCTGTCCGACTGGGTGAAGACCTGCAGCTTGTAGCCGAACTGGCCGTCTTCTGCGCCCATGATCGCGAATGGCACCGCACCGGCGAGGTTCACCGCGAACGGGGTCGGACCGGTCGAGAAGCCGGCAACGTGCAGACGGCCCGAACGCATGGCCTCGACCTCGGCAGAGTTCGACTGGACCGCAAAGAACTGTACGTCCTTGCCGGTGGTCTCCGAAAGGTGCTCGATGAACGGCTCCCAGATGTCGGCATAAACGGCCGGATCTTCGACTGGGGTGTAGGCGAACACGAGCGTGTCAGGATCGCTCAACTGCGCCGGATCGGTCGGCGTATCGGCCACAAGGTCGCCGTTCGCGTCGCAATAAAGCGTGTCTAACGCACCCTGATTGGCACAATCCTGCGCCGAAGCTGCGAATGCGCTGATGCTGAGTGCGCCCAGTGCCGTCGCGGCACGGGTGATGAATTTGGTCATATAATTTCCTCCCTTGGACGCGGCGACCCGATCTTGTTCCTCGTGGGCCACCTGCGTTGGTAGGGCCACGATAGAAGCGCTCCGATCCCGATGGCGAGGCGTAGTGTGTTAACGAAAACCGCTCCAGACTGCCTTCGGGTTAACAATGTTACAATCCGGTTTGCTCTGCTTAAACTGGCCGGAAATCTGCGCTATCAACTCTGACCGGCCCCCATTCAGGCCGGACATAAGCCAAGCACGTAGCAGGAGGAGAGTTGCATGCAGGCCGGCAAGGGAGAGCCGACAATCGCCATCGTCGACGACGATCCGCACGTCCGTGAAACGCTGTCCGCGCTCATGGTCGAAAGCGGGTTCGGCGTCGTGACATGCGCCGACATTCCGAGCTTTCACGCGCTTGGCGACCCGCCGCCCGTGGACCTTGTTGTGATCGACCTGCGGCTCAGCGGCGAGTCCGGCTTAACGCTCGCGATCCATATCCGCGAACGCTACGAGATCCCGATTGTCATGCTGACAGGCGTCGGTAACGAAATCGACCGTATTATCGGACTGGAAACCAGTGCGGACGATTACCTGATCAAACCTTTCAATCCCCGCGAACTGGTCGCCCGCATCCGCGCGGTCCTGCGCCGTTACGGTCACAGCAGTGCCAAGCCCGCGACGAACGGGCAGGCGATTGCCTTCGGCGCCAAGAAACTGGACCTCGAAAGCCGGCGGCTATTGGACGGTGAGAACGAGGAAATCCCGCTGACCAACGCCGAATACCGCCTGCTCGAATTCTTCGCCAAGAACCCCGAGCGGGTCATCACGCGGCCCGAACTGCTCGAAGAACTCGGCTCGGATATGGAGCGTTACGTGGACCGCACCATCGACGTGCTGATCCTGCGCCTACGCCGCAAAATCGAGCCTGTTCCGTCCAAACCCGTGCATCTGCAAACCCGCCGGACCCGCGGGTACGTGTTCCAACTGTCCCCAAGCTGACGATGGGTTTCATCCGCAACCTCAGCGTTCGTTTCCGCCTGTCGGCCGCCATCGCGGTGCTGTTCACGCTCATGCTGCTGGTCAGTCTGATCGGGATGCGCGTGCTGAACCGGACCGAGTTGTGGATGAACGTGCTCCATCAGGACACGCTGACCGAGGTCTCCGCCGCGCTGACACTTTCACAGGAGTCCTCCGACCTCGCGACTTCCGCGCCGTTTCTTTTCGCGCTGTTTGCCCCTTTCCAGCTCGAGAAAGAGGCGCAGAGCATCCGCGAAAACCTCCAGCGGATCGAAGAGCAGTCCGTGGGTGATCCCGAACTGGCCCTGCCGATTGCGCGGCTGCGGTTGGCCATCGACGATCTGACCCGCGCGCTGCTGCCGCAGACCGAACGCAAGGCCGCGCTGGAGGCCGTCGACCGCGAGATGGTGCGCCTGAACAACCGCGTGCGCAGGTTGGCGAATGACGAGAGCCTGCCGCTGGAAGATCGTCAGCAATGGGCCGACCTGCAACAACTCGCGATCAACGCGCTAGGAGCCGCGCGGGCCGATGCGCTGATTGAACTGGGCGACTTCAGCCGAATTTTCACGCAGCGCCGCGCGCAGATTGGCGACCTGTCCCCTGACCAGCAGACTACGCTGGGCGAACTGGACGAGGCTATGCAGCGCAGCGGCGGGCTTTTTGTGCTGAAATACAACGATCTGGCGGCGCATCTTGATGCCGAAAACGCGCTATTCCGCATCCGTCAGGAAACGAGCCGCATCAGCACCTACGCCGAAGCCAAGGTCACATCGGCTCAGGAACGCCTGAGCCAAGCGCGGATGGACACCTCGCGGAACCTCGAACTGGCGAAGAAATCGTTCTTTGCTTTCATCCTCGCCAGCCTTCTGGTTGCCGTGAGTTCCGCCATCTACGTGTCCCGCTATGTGGCGAGGAACATTCAGGAAATCGCTGGCAAGATGCGCGAACTGGCCGCTGGAAACCTGCGGGCCGACCTGCCGAACAAGGTCAATTCCGACGACGAGATCGGGCAGCTTTATGCGGCCTTCGATGTGTTCCGCGAAAACGCGCGCAATCTGGACCGCCGCACGGGGCAGATCAGGCATCAGAACGCGCTCTTTTCCCGTGTTTTCAATAACATCAGGGACGGTGTTGCCGTGGCCTCTGCGAACGGGCTGATCGAGGCGGAGAACGCTAATTTGCGCAAACTCCTCCGCCTGCCGCCCGACACGACCAACGGACCGAACCAGATGGACGAGCTGATCGCGCGGTCCCGCTTCACCCGCCAACCGACCGCTCGCGAGGTGGATTTCGAGGAATACGCCGACCCCGACGGCAACATTGTCGAGATGCGGCAATCCCCCCTGCCGAGCGGTGGCACCGTCTGGCTGGTCTCCGAAACCACCGAGCGGAAAAAGGTCGAAGCGCGGCTCGAAGAAATCCGCCGTGTCGAGGCGCTCGGCAAGGTGTCGGGCGAGATCGCGCATGATTTCGGCAACATCCTGTCGAGCATTTCCGGCAACCTGCACCTGATGGAAAAAGCCGACGCCGACCGTGCCCGCGCCCTGCGCCAGCGGATCGGGTCTGCGCTCGATCTGGGTGTTTCGCTGACAGAACGGCTGCTGGCTTTTGCCCGCAAACAGCACCTCGCGCCGCAGGTGACGGACATTGGCGAGCTGGTCGAAGGTATGGCCGATCTGCTGGAAATCGCCGTCCCGAGCACGGTAGAGATCGCGATCACCGTGCCTGAAGCACCCTCGCTCAGCCTTGTCGATCCGGGGCAGCTGGAAAGCGCGATCCTGAACCTTTGCGTCAACGCGGGGCAGGCGATTGACGGGGCGGGGCGGATAGAGATCACTGTTGCGGCGGGCGATGGCACGACCGTGACCATCGCGGACAACGGGCGCGGGATGACGTCGGAAACGCTCCGCCAAGCGACCGAGCCGTTCTATACCGCACGCGCCGATGGGCAGGGGACGGGCCTCGGGCTGTCGATGGTGGACGGGTTCGTGCACCAGTCGGGCGGCAATATGACGATCACTTCGGACACGAGCGCCGCCGCGCATGGTACCGTCATCACGATGACCTTCCCGCCCGTCGAGGCGGTCGCCGGACCGCAGCCCATGACCACCGGCACCGCGCTCGTCATCGACGACGACCCTGCCTATCTGGCCTCCGTCGCGCATATCGCCAAGGAGGCGGGCTACACCGTGCGCCGCGCGCAGACGTTTGCCGAAGGGCTCGCGATGTTGGAGGCTGAGGAATTCGCGCTCGTTATCAGTGACTTGAACCTCGATAGCGGGAATTCGGGCTGGGATATCCTCAGCGCCGCGCAGGTCCGCAATCCAGAAAGCCGCCTTGTCATCATGTCTACCCGCGAAATTCGCGGCGGGGCGAACGGGCTACAGGCTGCGACGCTCAAAAAACCGTTTTCCGATGCCGACCTGCGGCGGGTGCTGATGTGAAAAAGGCCGGAGCGTGAACTCCGGCCTTTCCATTCAAAGCGTCTGCTGGACTTCTTCCATCCAACCGAGCCGCATTTCCGGCACCGATTTCAGCAGCTTGTCGGTGTAGTCGTCGAACGGCGGCGCGAGCACCTTCGACTTCGGACCGTAGCGTACCAGCTTGCCGAGGTGCATCACGGCGATGCTGTCGGCGATGGCGCGAACGGTGGCGATGTCGTGGGTGATGAACATGTAGGACACATGCTCGCGGTCCTGCAAATCCTTGAGAAGACGCAGGATTCCGTCAGCCACCAGCGGGTCGAGTGCGCTGGTCACCTCGTCGCAGATGATCAGCTTCGGCTTGGCCGCGAGGGCACGGGCGATACAGACACGCTGCTTCTGGCCGCCCGAAAGCTCTGCCGGATAGCGGTCGATAAAGCCTGCGCCCAGTTCGATCTCGTCGAGCAATTCGACCACGCGGTTGCGGAGTTCCTTGCCCTTCATGCCGAAATAGAACTGGAGCGGACGGCCGATGATCGTGCCGACGGTCTGGCGCGGGTTCATTGCGACGTCCGCCATCTGGTAGATCATCTGCAATTCGCGCAGATCGTTGCGGCTGCGGCCCTTGAGGTCACGCGAAAGTTCGCGATCGTCAAAGGTAACGCGCCCCTTGATCTGCGGCAGAAGCCCCGTGATCACGCGCGCCAACGTGGATTTACCCGAACCGGATTCCCCCACGACAGCCAGCGTGGTGCCGGGCTGGATCGCGATGTTGATGTCCGAAAGCACCTCGCGGTCCATGCCGGTGTAGCGGGCATGGAGGTTTGAGGCTTCGAGCACCGGTTTGTCATCGCTGACCTTTTCGGTGTGATCCTTGGCCGTCACCGAAACGAGCGCAGCAGTGTATTCCTCGCGCGGGGCGGTGATGATCTGCTCGGTGGTGCCGTATTCGACCGTCTTGCCGTGGCGCAGAACCATGATGTCGTCGGCGATCTGGGCCACGACCGCGAGGTCGTGCGTGATATAAAGCGCCGCAACGCCCTGATCACTGATCGCGGCCTTGATCGCGGCCAGAACACCAAGCTGCGTGGTCACGTCGAGCGCGGTTGTCGGCTCGTCGAAGATCACCAGATCGGGCTGCGGACACAGCGCCATCGCGGTCATCGCGCGCTGAAGCTGACCACCCGACACTTGGTGCGGGTAGCGGTCGCCGAAGTTTTCGGGCTCGGGCAGGCCGAGCTTGCGGAACAGATCGACGGCACGCGCCTCGGCTTCGGCTTTGCTGGCCTTACCGTGGTAGAGCGTGGCCTCAATGACCTGCTCCATCAGCCGTTTGGCAGGGTTGAAGGCCGCAGCGGCGGATTGCGCCACATAGGTCACTTCGGCCCCCCGCAGCTTGCGCAGAACGCCGGACTTGGCGTTGCGGATGTCGCGACCATTGAGGATGATCTCCCCCTCGGTCAGTTCGATCCCGCCGCGTCCGTAGCTCATGGCAGAGAGGCCGATGGTGGACTTGCCTGCACCGGATTCCCCGATGAGGCCAAGCACCTTGCCCTTTTCCAGCGCGAGCGACACGCCGTCCACGATGGTAATCCGCTGGGGCGGCTCGCCCGGCGGATAACTGGTCGCCTCGATCTTGAGGTTGTTGATTTCCAGCAGGTTACCCATTGCGGCCTCCTTTCAGCGACGAGGTACGGTCGAGCACCCAGTCGGCGACGAGGTTGACGCTAATCGCCAGTGCGGCAATCGCGATGGCAGGCAGCAGGGCCGCCGGAATGCCGTAGACGATACCGTCCTTGTTTTCCTTCACGATCCCGCCCCAGTCGGCTGCGGGCGGCTGAACGCCAAGGCCGAGGAACGACAGAGTGGACACGAACAGCACCATGAAGATGAAGCGCATCCCTGCTTCCGCGACGAGCGGCGACAGAGCGTTGGGAAGGATTTCGCGGAAAATGATCCACGCACGGCCCTCGCCGCGCAGACGGGCCGCCTCGACGTAGTCCATAACCTCGATATCGCTGGCGACGGCACGGGATAGGCGGAACACACGGGTGGAATCCAGAAGGCCCATCACGAGGATCAGCACAGGCAGCGTGACCGGCATGACCGACAGCACGACAAGCGCGAAAATCAGCGTCGGGATCGCCATGATCAGGTCGACAAACCGCGACAGAAGCTGGTCGATCCAGCCACCGATCACGGCAGCGAACAGACCCAGCACAGAGCCGGTGACAAAGCTGACCACAGTTGCGGCGATGGCGACGAAGATCGTCGTCTGGCCACCCCAGATCAGGCGCGACAGCAGGTCACGACCGATGTTGTCGGTGCCCAAGAGATGCTCTGCCGACGCGGGCTCCCACACATCGCCGACGATTTCGCTGACGCTATAGGGGGCCACCCACTGCGCGAAGATCGCGCACAGAAGGAACAGGGTAGTGATAAGAAGCCCGATCAGGGCGGGGAATGGTACACGCCTCATTTCGGATGCCTCAGTCTCGGGTTTGCGAGGATCGAAACGATATCCGCAAACATATTCAGAAGGATGTAAACCGCCGCGAAAATCAGGCCGCACGCCTGCACGACAGGCACGTCACGCTTGGCAACGTGGTCCACAAGGTACTGGCCCATGCCGGGGTAGACGAAGACCACCTCGACCACGACCACACCCACAACGAGGTAGGCGAGGTTGAGCATGACCACGTTGACGATCGGCGCGATGGAGTTCGGGAACGCGTGGCGCCAGATCACCTGAAGCCGCGGGATGCCCTTCAGCTCTGCGGTTTCGATGTAGGCCGATTGCATCACGTTCAGCAGCGCCGCGCGGGTCATACGCATCATGTGCGCGAGGACCACGAAAACGAGCACTGCAACGGGGAGCGTGATGGCGTGGAGCTTGTCCCAAAAGCCCATGCTGCTGTTGAGCATCGCCACCGACGGCGCCCAGCCGAGCTTTACCGCGACGAAGTACATCAGGATGTAGCTCATCATGAACTCGGGGATCGAAATGGCCGAGAGCGTGACGGCAGAGATCAGCTTGTCGGGCCAGCGACCACGGTAGAGAACCGAAACGAGGCCGAGCGTGATTGCGAGCGGAACGGAGATGACGGCAGCCCAAGCGGCAAGGAACAGCGTGTTGCCGAGGCGCTCTCCGATCGAGGTCGCAATATCACGGCCATTCGTCAGCGAGGTGCCGAGGTCGCCCTGAAGGACACCGCCGAGCCACGAGAAATAGCGCTGGTAGGCAGGGACGTTGAGGCCAAGCTCTTCGCGCAGGTTCGCGAGCGATTCAGGCGTCGCCGTCTGACCGAGGATCGACTGTGCGACGTCCCCCGGAAGGATTTGCGTGCCGACAAAGATCAATATCGACACGAGGAAAATGAGCAGAAGGCCCAGCGAAATTCGCTGGACCAACAGTTTAACCACAAGTGAGTTCATGCGGCCGGCCTCAGGCCAGCCAGCACTTGTGCGGTGCGAGACCGTTCATGACTTCCCAAACGCCGGACTTTTCCCAGCCCTGAACTTCGTCACGGACGCCTTCGACAAAGTCGTTGAACATCGGCAGGATCAAGCCGCCTTCGTCGCGCAGGATCTCGGCCATTTCCGAGTACTGTGCCTTGCGGGTGTCGGTGTCCAGTTCGCCCTTCGCCTTGACGAGCAGTGCGTCGAACTCTTCGTTGTTGAAGCGGGTGTCGTTCCAGTCAGCGGTCGAGAGGTAAGCGGTGGCGTACATCTGGTCCTGAACCGGACGGCCGCTCCAGTAGGATGCGCAGAACGGCTTCACGTTCCAGACTTCCGACCAGTAACCGTCAGCCGGCTCGCGCACGATTTCGAGCGGGATACCACATGCCTTGGCGCTTTCCTGGAACAGCTGGGCTGCGTCGACGGCACCCGGGAAGGCGACTTCCGACACGCGCAGTTCGATCGGCGAGCCGTCATGGCCCGACTTCTCGTAGTACTCGCGTGCTTTTTCCTGATCGTAGGTACGCTGCGGGATGCTGTCGTCGAACAGCGGGTAGGCCGCGTTGATCGGGAAGTCGTTACCGATGCTGCCGTAACCCTGAAGGATCTTCTCGACCATCTCTTCGCGGTTGATCGCATACTTCAGCGCCATACGCAGGTCGGCGTTGTCGAACGGTGCGGTGTCGCAGTGCATGATGAACACGTAGTGACCACGGCCCGAGTCGGTCTTGATCGACAGACCCGGCGCACGGCCGAGCAGACCAGCAACCTTCGGCGCAACCTGGTTGATGATGTGCACCTGACCCGACTGGAGTGCCGCGTTACGGGCGGTCGGATCGTTGATGACAGCGATTTCAACGCGGTCGAAGTTGCCGCGGGTCTGGTCCCAGCAGTCTTCGAACTTCTCGAACGCGTAACGCACGCCCGGCTCTGCTTCGACGACCTTGTAGGCTGCGGTACCGATACCGGCAGCGGGGTTGTCGCGGCCACCGTTCGGCTGGATTACGAGGTGGTAGTCCGACATCAGGTAGGGAAGGTCGGCGTTGGCTTCGGACAGTTCGACGATGAAGTCGTTGCCGTCGACCGACATGTTGGCGATGCCCTGCATGATGCCCAGAGCGCCCGACTTCGAGTCTTCGTCCGAGTGGCGCAGCATGGTTTGCAGAACGTCGTCCGCGGTCATTTCGCTGCCGTCGTGGAATTTGACGCCGGTGCGGATCTTGAAGGTCCAGGTCTTCGCGTCTTCGCTCGACGAGATGTCTTCGGCCAGACGCATGTCCAGCGAGCCGTCAGCGTTCACGTCGACGAGGGTTTCGCCGAAGGTACGGGTGACGTGGAAGGCAACCTGCGCCAGCGCCAGTGCCGGATCGAGCGATTCAGTGCTCTCGCCGCCGCCGAGGCCGAGCTTCAGCGTGCCGCCCTTGACGACTTCTTGCGCCATGGCAGAGCTGAACGGCATGTTCACAGCTGCAAATGCGCCAAAGCCGAGCACACTGGCCCGGCTCAGAAGTTCACGACGCGTCAGGCCCTTCTTCGGGGCGAAACGCTGATAGGTGCGCGGTTCATGATTATGTTTTGTCATTTCAGATCCCTGTTTTTATTTCGTTATTCGGCCACCCGTTAATCGGGCTTTGGGACCGCCCCCGGATGGGAGGGGACGGCCTTAGGTGACAGCGCCCTCCGGTGAAGATGCTGCCGCCTGGCGCTGACCTACATGCCTGCCGTGGCCATCGGCGTCTTTGCCGGCATGTTCTTCAGCGTATGCAGCAACCGCCTTTGCCACTGCCTCTTCGGGCAGGCAGGTCCGGCGGGTATTCAGATCGGTGTGCAGCAGAAGCGTCTCGACGGTCGCAGCGAGAGACTCGCCGTTCCACAGACGATGGAAGAGGTGCAGTTTCTTGCCCTCGCCGCCCATCACTTGGGTGGTGACAGTCAGTTTGTCACCTGCGTGTACTTCGTCGAGATATCGGATGTGGGTTTCCACAGTGAAATAGCTTTTGCCCGATGCGATGTAACTCTCATCTGCACCAACTATCGCCATAAAGCGATCCGTGGCAAGCGATGACGCCTCAAGGTAGTGGGTTTCGTTCATGTGGCCGTTGTAATCGGTCCAGCTTGCGGGAACCTGACGGCGCGCGGTCACGGGCAGGCCGTCTTTGGTCTCGTTTGTCAGCAGATTGGCATCGTGCGCCTTGACCACGCCGCCAGCGCCCGAGCCGCTGCGCTTGAGCGCGCGGATCATGCCGACCACGTTGTCGTCGCGCAGGCGTTCCAGCTCGCGGATCGACATATGGCCCGATTGTTCATCCGATTGACCCGCGATGAGGTCCACCAGTTCGTCGGTGAACTCCGGCACGTCCATCAGCTTGGTCCACGGCCACGACAGGCAGGGGCCGAACTGGGCCATGAAGTGCTTCATACCAGCCTCGCCGCCCGCGATGCGGTAGGTCTCGAACAGACCCATCTGCGCCCAACGGATGCCGAATGCCATGCGGATTGCTTCGTCGATTTCCTCGGTCGTCGCGACGCCGTCTTTGACGAGCCAGAGGCTCTCGCGCCAGACGGCTTCGAGCAGGCGGTCAGCGATATGCGCGTCGATTTCCTTGCGAACGGTGAGCGGGAACATCCCGATGCCGCGTAGGATTTCCGCCGCTTTTCCAGTGCGTTCCGCCTCGCCAACCAGTTCGATCAGCGGCAGTAGGTAGACGGGGTTGAACGGGTGGGCGACGATGGCGCGTGCGCCTTCCGCGTTCAGTTCGGACGGTTTGAAGCCCGACGTGGACGAGCCGATGACCGCCGTATCAGGCGCCATATCGGACAGAGCGCCCAGTACCTTGTGCTTGAGGTCGAGCCGTTCGGGCACGCTTTCCTGCACCCAGTCGACGTTCGCCACCGCCTCGCCCATGTCGGAGAAGAATTTCAGTTCCCCTTCGTCCGGCATCGCGTTGTCATAAAGCGCAGGTAGGGCGCGGCGGGCGTTCGCAAGAACCTCGCCGATTTTGCGCTCAGCTTCGGGATCGGGGTCGAAGACGTTGACGTTCCAGCCGTTCAGCAGGAAACGCGCGGCCCAACCGCCGCCGATGACGCCGCCACCGATGATTGCTGCTGTACGGGTCATGCTTTCACCTGCGGAGCACGCTTGGTCAGGCCAAGCTTTTCGCGGACTTCGGCGGGCCCGATCACGCGGGCACCGAGGTTCTCCGTGATGGTCACGGCGCGCTCCACCAGTTGCGCGTTGGTCGCCAGTTGGCCCTTGCCGAGCCACAGGTTGTCTTCAAGGCCCACACGAACGTTGCCGCCTGCCAGAACCGACGCGGCCACATACGGCATCTGGTCACGGCCAAGGCTGAACGCCGACCAGTTCCAGTCTGCGGGCACGTTGTTCACCATCGCCATAAAGGTGTTCAGATCGTTCGGCGCGCCCCACGGAACGCCCATGCAAAGTTGCACCAGCGCCTGCGGCTCCAGCGTGCCTTCTTCGACCAGTTGCTTGGCGAACCAGAGGTGGCCGGTGTCGAAGGCTTCGATCTCGGGCTTCACGCCCAGTTTCGTCATCATCCCGCCCATAGCGCGCAGCATACCGGGGGTGTTGGTCATCACGTAATCGGCTTCGGCAAAGTTCATCGTGCCGCAGTCGAGTGTGCAAATCTCGGGCAGGCATTCGGCGACGTGCGCCATACGCTCGGTTGCGCCGACCATGTCGGTGGCGGCCTCGTTGAGCGGGAACGGCGCTTCGGTCGAACCGAACACGATATCGCCGCCCATGCCTGCGGTCAGGTTCAGCACCACATCGACCTCTGCGTCGCGGATACGGTCGGTGACTTCACGGTAGAGAGCGAGGTCACGCGACGGCTTTCCGGTCTCGGGATCGCGGACGTGGCAATGAACGATTGCAGCACCTGCCTTCGCCGCGTCGATCGCGCTTTCCGCGATCTGTGCCGGGCTACGCGGAACGTGCGGCGAGCGATCCTGTGTCGCTCCAGAGCCGGTCACCGCGCAGGTGATGAATACTTCTTTGTTCATGGCCAATGGCATCAAAAACTCCTGTGCCGTCTTGCGTCGTGCCTCATGGCGGTGCCGTCAACGCACAAGAGAATGTGCATCACGACCGCCATGACAGGGGATGCTAGGGGCAGACAAACGGAGTGTAATGTCATATCCTGCCATTAAGTTGTCAAATACGGCCTATTTTCGATGCCCAACGTCCGGTTTCTGCTTTTCGACGGATTCTCCAACATGGTGCTTTCGTGCCTGCTGGAGCCCCTTCGTGCCGTGCGCGATCAGGGCCACGATGACCTGAGCTGGGAGATAGCAACACCCCACGGACAGCCCGCGAAAAGCTCTAGCGGATTGAGCATCGCGCCGGATTCTGGCGGGGATACGGGGCGCTTCGATCTGCTGGTCGTCATCAGCGGCTACAGCTACCGCGAGCATTCGAAGCCCGAGAATCTGGCGCTTATCAGCCGCCTCGCGCGCAAGTCCGATCTGGTCATCGGCGCGGACACGGCGAGCTGGATTCTCGCCTCTGCCGACCTTCTGAACGAGGAGGCCGGCACGATCCACTGGGCCGTCATCGCCGACTTCACCGAGGAATTTCCGCAGGTGAACGTCAGCTACGACCGCTTCGTGCGCAGCGGCAAATTCTGGACCTGCGGCGGGGCCTCTACCGCGCTCGAGATGATGCTCGCCTACATCGCCGAAACCTTCGGCCCCGCAAGCGCGTTCCTCGCCTCGACCATGTTCCTGCACGACGCCGAACGTCAGCAGATGGCAGGACGCGGGCCGAACCGCTTGCAGGGCAGGGGGTCGTCGCGTCTGCGGCAGGTGATGAACCTGATGGTGGAAACGATCGAAACCCCGCTGAAGCTCGAAGACATCGCCGATCGCGCGGGCCTCACCGTGCGGACGCTGAACCGCATGTTCCAGTCCGAACTGTCGCTGTCCCCCGGTCAGTACTACCAGATGGTGCGGCTGTCACATGCGCGGGAACTGGCGTCGAATTCGGAATACGACCTGCGAGAAATCGCCTTGCGTTGCGGGTATGCGGATGCCTCGGCACTCAGCAAAGCGTTCCGCAAAGCATTCGGCCATCCCGTCCGCAAATCCCACGGCAACAGGCCGACTAGCCGCCAAACCCACTGATAGCATTGATGATCTGGGTGAAGCACGCGCGGGTGTGATCGTTCACGTTCCGCGCCCGCAGCCAGCCGTGCACAAGGCCCGTCTGCACCGTCACCTGCGCCCCCGTCCGTGCGGCGAAGGCTTCGGCATCCGAACACAGCGGATCGCATTCGCAGGGAAACAGATGCGTTGGCGGCAGATCATCAAGCCGCCCTTTTGCGGGCACCAGACGCGGGTCTTCGGGGTCGCCGCCACGGACGCTGCCGTAGAACTCCAGATCGGCGGCGGTCAGCATCGGCGCATGAGCGTGGGTGTCGAAACTGCCGCCGCTCCGCTGAATGCCGAGCATCGGATAGATCAGCACCTGACCGAGCATCGGCAGATCGGGCCGCGTTCCCGCCAGCGTCGCACAGAGCGTCCCGCCTGCACTATCGCCGACCAGCACCACCGGGCCGAGCGCCTCGGCCACTGCCGTGATGTCCTCATAGGCTGCCGGATGCAGATGTTCGGGCGAGAGGCGATAGTCGATGGCCACCAGCCGCATTCCCGTGCGATCCGCGATCTCGGCGCAGGTGTCGTCATGGCTATCAAGTCCGCCAAGCACGAACCCGCCGCCATGCGCAAACAAGATCGTCTTGTCGCCGGTCCCATAGATGCGCACGGGAACACCCGCGATTACTGTGTCCTCGACCGCCAATCCCTCGCGCCGGCCCGCGTGGAAATGCGCGCACATGCGGTTGTAGACCGCGCGCTGCCCCTCCACATCATCGACGGGCACATCGGGCGGGTAAAAGCTGTCCGTCTCCGCGATGAAAGCGAGGATTTCGGGGGAGAGGTAACTGGCGCAATCCAAAGCGGCACCTTCGTTTTTCGGCCTGAAGCCACCACGAAAGCGCCGCTGAGGCAAGAGCGGTTAGTGCCGTGTCGGCACCGACAGAGCGAGGCCGGCCGCGTCGAACGCGTGGATATGCTGCGGATCGGCGCGCAGGTGGATGCGGTCACCCATCGCGCCAACGCCCGTGGCGGCGCTTTTGAACGTCACCGACGGCAGCGCATCGCCATCCAGCGTGATGTGGTAGAGCGCGTATTCACCGAACTCCTCCACCACATCAATGGTCCCCTCGATCCCGCCGCTTGTGACCTGTTGCAGGTGCTCGGGGCGGATGCCAATGGTTTCGGTGCCGTCTCGTAGCGCAGTCTCCGGCAACGCCTGCGCTGCCTGCGCGGGCGTGAGGAAATTCATCTGCTGCCCGCCGATGAACCCCGCGACAAAGGCGTTCGCGGGATTGCGGTAAAGCTCCAGCGGCGTGCCGATCTGTGCGACCTCGCCGCCGTTCAGCACGACGATCCGGTCGGCGAGGGTCATCGCCTCCACCTGATCGTGGGTCACATAGATCATCGTCGTCCCCAGCCGCGCATGAAGCCGCGCGATCTCTACCCGCGTCTGCCCGCGCAAGGCGGCGTCGAGGTTGGAGAGCGGCTCGTCGAACAGGAACACCTCCGGCTCGCGCACGATGGCCCGCCCGATGGCGACGCGCTGACGTTGACCGCCAGAAAGTTCGCGCGGGGACCGGTCGAGGTAAGGCTCCAACTGAAGAATGCCCGCCGCGATATCGACGCGCTCCTGTATCTTGGCCTTTGGCGTCTTGGACAGCTCCAGCCCGAAGGACATGTTTTCGCGCACCGACATATGCGGGTAGAGGGCGTAGCTCTGGAATACCATCGCGATGCCGCGCTGCGGGGCGGGGGTGTTGTTCATCACCTTCCCGCCGATTTCGACCGTCCCGCCAGAGACGTTCTCCAGCCCCGCAATCATCCGCAACAGGGTCGATTTTCCGCAGCCCGACGGGCCGACAAAGACGATGAACTCCCCATTCCGGATGTCGAGGTCGATGCCCTTGATGACCTTGAGCGCGCCGAAGGTTTTTTCGACACTGTGGAGTGCAAGATTAGCCATTGTCGACCTCCACAATGATGGTCTTGATCTCGAACGGGCGGAAGTCGAGCGTGACGGCGTTGTCTGTGATCTCCAGCGGGTCCGAACGTTCTTCTTCCATCAGGTTGGCGGTCCGCACCGACTTGATCGGCAGGCCGAATTTTACCTGTGCGCTGGCGCGGCGGTTGGCGTGCTCGAAGAGGCGCAGCACGAGGTCAGAGCCGTCTTCGGCCTGTTTCACAGCCTCGACTGTCACGTTGACAGCTGTCACCTCGGCGAGGCTGAAGGCATCCTCCGCCGTGTCCGTCAGATCGCCCATCAGCTTGATCGGGTTGTTGAACCGCTCCGCCGCGTGGTGGACGGTTTCCAGATCGGAGAGACCGTCGTGGATCATCAGGGCGTAGCGCACCGAATGCAGCCCTTCGTCCGCGTCGGGCGCGGGGAAAGCGGGGCTGCGCACGAGCGTCAGGCGAACCGTCTGTTCGTGGGCGTCGTAGGCGTATTTGCAGTCGTTGAGCAGCGCCGCACCGAAATCGGGTTCGGACATGTCCACCCAGCGGTGCATCGACGCCTCAAAACGCGCTTTGTCCCAGCTTGTGTTGCGGTGGGTGGCGCGGGTGACGTGGCCGAACTGGATTTCCGAGCGGACTTCGGAGACGTTCAGATCGAACGGGAACTGCGCCTTCAGCACGGTGTGTTTGTCGTGCCAGTCCATATGGGTGTCGAACTCCACCATCGCGGCGTCGTCCTGCAATGAAATCACCTGAGTGACAGTCGATGCGCCGTAGTGGCGGACGACCTTGATCGCGGCGCGGTGGGGGCCTTCTTCGATGACCTCGACGCTGGTGGTGTCGAGGGGCCAGAACTGCTCCTCGAAATACCAGTCGATGTCCCACGCGTCCCACTCCATCGGCTTGTCCTCGTAAGCGACGAGCGCGTTGGCGACCTCGCCTGCCTTGATGAGCTCGCGGGAGCGAACCTTGTCGTAGGCCGAGGTGATCTGGCCCTGATCGTCGAACTTGATGGCAACGCGGTCGTTCTCAAGGTGCGTTTTGGAGACTGACAGGCCGGAGGTTTTCGCGGGCGCATCGGCCTTCGCGATCCCGGTCCATCCTTGAGAGCCTAGGCCGTGGACGGGGGCAACAAGTTCGCTCGTGCCGTCGGCGCGGTGGATGGTCTGGACAGGCTCTGTGGTGCCGCCGGTGCTGATACCAGCGGTGCCTTCGGGCAGGCTGACCAGATCGCCGTTGCGGGTCTGACCCGTGAGGTTATAGACCCGCGCGCCGCTGGTGCGCAGCGTGTTTTCCGCTTGTGCCAGAGGGCCTTGGGTACTGTCGAGCTCACTGAACAAAGCGGCATATTCGGCGTCGGTGTCCTCGTACACTTCGGGGATCGAGGTGCCGGGAAGGATGTCGTGGAACTGGTTGATCAGCACCACCTTCCACAGACGGTCGAGGTCCTCGCTCGGGTAGCTCGCACCCTTCGTCGCCGCCGCCAGCGAGGCGAAATATTCCAGCTCGCGCATGGCGCGTTCGGCGTTGCGGTTGTTGCGCTTCGTGCGGGCGATCGTGGTGAGCGTGCCGCGGTGGTATTGCAGGTACAGCTCGCCATTCCAGCGGGGGAACTTCGGCGCGTTCTCGGTCATCGCGCCGCCCATACGGTCCAGAAAATCGCGCAGACCTTCGAGCTTCACATGCGGCGCACCGGGGATGCCTTTTTCCATGCGGGTGCCGCGCTCGACCATCTCGCGGGTAGGACCGCCGCCACCGTCGCCCCAGCCGTAGCAGATGGCGAGTTCGGGGTGGATGGCCTTTGGTTCATAGCGTTTCCAGCCGCCCATGACCTGACTGGCCGAGAGGTCGGAGTTATAGGTGGTAAAGATTTCCTCGCTCTCGAAATCCTGAGCGACGAGCAGGTGCGCCTTGGTGTCCGTCCCGTCGATGCCACGCCAGAAGAACGTGTCGAACGGGTGTTTGTCGGTGTCGTTCCACGACAGCTTGGACGTGATGAAATAATCGAGGCCGGATTTCTGGATGATCTGCGGCATGTTCGCGGAATAGCCGAAGGTATCAGGCAGCCAGACGCAAGTCGGCGTGACCCCGAATTCGGTCTGGTGGAAATGGCGGCCGACCATGATCTGACGGATCATGCTCTCGCCCGAAACGATGTTCGCGTCAGGCTCCACCCACATCGCGCCGTCGATTTCCAGCTGCCCGCGTTTGACGGCTTCCTTGATGCCTTTCCACAGCACCGGATAGTCGCGCTTGATGAAATCGTAGAGCACCGCTTGGTTGTACATGAATTTGTACTGCGGATATTCCTTCATCATATTCAACGCGGTAGCGAAACTCCGCCCGCCTTTTTCGCGGGTATGTTTCACCCGCCAGAGCCACGCGATATCGACGTGGGTATGACCGAAGGCGACGACCGACGGCTTGGCGCTGGTGTCCTCCATGTCATAGATTTCCTGCGCGATGGCCTTTGCCTCCGCGATGGAGCCTTGCAGCCCCTCAGTCAGCCCGTTGCCGCGCCGATCCAGCGCCCTGAGCGCGCGGTCAACGATGTTGAAAATGGCATGGCGGCGGTTGTCGGTCTGATGCAGGCGCGAGGCGACATCGAAGGGCGTGCGCAGGTCGTAGAACAGCTTTTCGACCTCTTCGTTGCGCACCAGATAATCGACGCGGAAGCCCGCCAGCGGACGGTCAAAGAAGGTAAACGCATCGACGTGCAGCACGACCTTGGTCCCCGGTACGGCGTCGCGCATGATGACGAGTTCGTTGTGGTTGCCGTCGATCGCCTGCGTGATCTCGCCATCAAGGTAGGCGAGGCACTGCGGATCGGTCGAGCCGGGCCGTTCCTGCCATTGCGAGGTGAAGCGCAGCAGAAACACTTTGCCCGCAGCATCCTCGGGCACGGTAATCTCTGCCGCGAACCATGTGTTGCCCTGCTTTTTCGACCAGACGGTGCGCTGATCGAAGGAGGGCCAGTTGCGCCAGTCGGCGGTCAGGGCAAACGACGTTTCCAGATCGGCTTCATGAAAATGCCACGCGATCTCGCCACTCACGGGCTGGAGGATCTTGTCCTTCAGATCGTCCAGAAGGCGCTGAAGCTTGCCCTCCTGTTTGACGTCATCCGTGGTCAGGGCAAGCTTTTGTTTGAGGGGGGTGCTGTATGTCATCCTTTGACTCCGACCCCTGCAAATCCGGTGTTCATATTCCGGCGCAGGAGAAAATAGACGGCCACGGCGGGCGTTGCGTAAATGATTGAGAAAGCTGCGAGAAATCCGTACTGGATCGACCCGTTTCGCCCGAAAGCGGAATAGAGGCCCATCGACATCGGAAAGGCATCCTCGGTCCGCGAAAAGAGCAGCGGAAACAAGAATTCGTTCCATGCGGATGTGAACGTAAAGAACCACACGACGGCGAGGCCCGCTTTGGAGATTGGCAGGACCACGCGCCGCAAAATGGTGGCGAGCGACGCGCCTTCGACATGCGCCGCTTCTTCGAGCTCGACAGGAACAGTGTCGAAGAAGTTCTTCAGAAGTAGCATCGCGAAGGGCAGGTTGAGCACCGTCAGCGCGACGATGATGCCGACGTTATTGAGCAGACCGACGCTCTGCGCGGCGAAGTAGATCGGCACCAGAATACCTGTCGGCGGCAGCATCCGCAGCAGCACGAGCGACCACAGGAATGCGTTGCGACCAGGGATTTTGAGGCGCGAAAGGGCGTAGGCTGACCCCGACGCCACAATGAGCGTCAGCGTGGCCGTGCCGCCCGCGATGAACAGCGAATTCCAAAGTTGTAGAAGGGACTCGCCCGTCAGCGCTTGGGCAAAATTACTGAAGCCCAGCTCCTTCGGAAACCGCAGTTGGCCTGTGGCGATGGGGTCGACAGCGGTGGACAGGAGCCACGCGAACGGGCTGACCCAGATCACCGCCATAAAGGCCAGCGCGATGTTGAGAGTGCGGGAATTGTTCATCACTCCGGCTCCTTCAGCAGTCGCAGGTAGAACAGGGACATCACGCCGACGATCACCAGCATCGCGACCGAAATCGCACTGCCGTAGCCGAGTTTGCCGATGCCAAAGCTCTGTTTATAAAGGAAGATCGACAGGACTTCGGTCTTGCTACCCGGACCGCCGCCAGTCAGCGCGTAAATCAGAGGGAAGTAGGTGAACGTCCAGATCGTGATGAACAGCAGGTTCGTTCCGATGTGCGGCTTGATGATCGGCAGGATCACGCGGCGGGTGCGTTGCCATGCGTTCGCGCCGTCCACTTTGGCCGCCTCGACGACCTCTTTGCTGACGTTATCGAGCGCTGCGGAATAAAGCAGATAGGACCACGCCGTGCCCTTCCAGATATTCGCGAGGATCACGACCGGCAGCGCGTAATCGTTGAGGAAATTGACCGGCTCCATCCCCAGCGGAATAACGATAAGCTGGTTGACGAGGCCGGTTTTGCTGGTGGTCGCTGACCACAGGAAGGCGGCGACGATATCGGGAAGCAGCCAGCCGAGCATCAGGGAAACCTCGAGCACCGACCGCACGCCGCCGTACCTATTCCGCAGGACTGCCGCGAGGGTGAAGCCTAGGATGCTCTGCCCGATGATGGCCGAAAAGAACGTGAAATTCAGCGTGGTCCAAAGGCTTTCGAGAAAGCCGCGCCGCGTGAACAGGCGTTCATAATTATCCAGCCCGACAAACGACCACTCGGTCGCCTTACGCCCATAAAGTTCGAGGTTGGTGAAGCTGAACATCAGCGCCCAGCCTGTGAAATATAGCAGCACGCCGACAAAGATCAGCGCAGGTATCGCCGCGACGATCAGGACGGGCACGGAGCCCGACAGCCATGGGCTGACCCATGATTTACCGCTCTTCTGCATGACAGGAATTCCGATCGCTCAAGAAGGGTGGCGGGCAGGTGGGAGGTCCTGCCCGCCGCTGCGCTTATTCGAGGGTCATCACGTTTTCTTCGCCGAACTCGTCGACGAGAGCATCGTGATATTCCTCGAGGGCATCCTCGGGATCGACGCCGTCAAGAATGGCGCCCGTCATGTCCTGCACCAGCGCAGAGACCACCTGATAACCAGGGTAGGTGTCGCGGCCCGTGGTGGTCGCGGCAAGCTCGGTCGCTTGGGCGAGGAACGCGTTCTCCATGTATTCGGGCGATTCAGAAATATCGGTGCGCACGGCCATGCGGCCATTGTCGAGAGTCCATTTCTTGAAGTTCGCCTCGTCGAAGATCGCGGTGAGAAGCGCTGTTGCAGCCTCTTTGTCCTCTGCGCCGGCATTCACGCCGATGGCCCAACCGCCAGAGATATTGGTGGTCGCAGGCGCGCCTTCGGCGCCGCTACCCGGCCACGGGGTCCAGCCGATGATCTCTTCACGGTTATCAGGCACATCGAGGCCGTTGCAGTCGAACAGGCACGCCCATTCCCACGATCCGCTGGCGAGGATGCCGATCTCGTCATTGGTGAGCGCCTCGCGTACCGCACTGGAGAGGTCAGTCGCATAGTTGATCGACGGCTCGGTTAGTTCGCGCTCCACGTAGACCTCGTGATAAAGGTTGGCGGTCGCCGTGATGGCGGGACTTGCGCCGATCCACTTGCCTTCGGCCCAGTTGCGCAAGCGGTTGCGCTCGCCCTCTTTGGTGTCCGCGCCAAGCATCGCCATGTAGAAGCCCTGCATCGTCGCGGCTTCGGCCTGTTTGGTGCCTGCGGGCAGCAAGAAGGCATAGTCGGCGCCGGTGGCGTCTTTCACCTTCTGCGCGGCGTCCAGAACGTCATCCCACGTTTCGGGGTGCCACGGCATTTCGATGCCAGCGGCTTCGAAGTTGGATTTGTCGTACCACAGCATCCGCACATCGGTGTCGGTTGGCAGGGCGTAAACGGAGCCGTCGAACGAGACAACATCGAGAAGGCCCGGCATATAATACTGGAACTGATCCCAGTCCGAGAGCGGCCCTTCGAGTGCTTCGAGGTAGCCGGCGGACGCAAGCTCCGCGACCATGAAGCTGTCGAGAACCGCAACGTCGGCAGCCGTACCAGCGGCCAGATCGACGGCCACGCGGCGGTCATAGCCATCGACGGGCAGTTCGGTGCTGGTGACGGTCGTGCCGGTGTCGGCCTCGTACTGTTCGATCGCGGGCTCGACGAGCGAAGCGATCCACTGCGGGTACATTATGGAGACGTCGGCGAAAGCCGTGGTTGCACTTGTGCTCAGGGCGCAGATCGCGGCCCCGGTCAGAAATTTTTTCATAACTAATTACTCCTCCTCCGGACGGTTCACGCTTGCACAGCAGCCCACCGCCATAGGTTGATCGTAGGCACTGTTCGGAATTTATTGCAACGTTACAATTCGCGCTTCGTACTGAAAATTTCGGCAAATATCTTGAATCGTTGGATAAAAAATTTCCGTTTAACGGGTGTATCTGTTATTCATTGCAACGCTGCAATTCTGCAATGCAGCGCTTTCCCAGACTGGACCGTCGATGCTGAAAACTCGCCAACGCCCTACTTTGAAAACACTTTCCGAACATACGGGGCTCAGTCTTTCGACGGTGTCGCTGGCGCTGCGGGGCGGCGAGAATCTCAAAGAGGACACGCGACTCAAGGTGATGAAAGCGGCGCAGGAGCTGGGCTATGTTCCGGACCGCGCGGGCGTGAAACTACGGACGGGGCGGTCGAACGCGGTGGGGATCGTGCTGGACGGGCACGAGGACTCGGTTGGGTTTTCGCGCAACCTCATTCACGGGATCAGCGATGCGGTGCGGGCAGAGGGGCTGCTGCTCAACGTCTACCCCGAATTCGACAGGGCAGAGACGAACCGCACCATCCAGAGCCTGATATCTGGCGGGCAGGTGGATGGGCTGATCCTAACGCACACCGAACCGCAGGACGCGCGAGTGAAGATGCTGCTGGAGATGGACTTTCCCTTTGTCACCCACGGCCGGACGGAGCTGTTTACCCCGCACGCCTACCATGACTTCGACGCGGCGGCCTTTGTCGCGATGGCTGTGCAGCAGCTCGCGGATCGCGGGGTGGGGCAGATCCTTGCCGTGATGGCCGAGAGCGAGATTTTCAACCACGACATGCTGGCCCGCCAGTTCCGCGCGGAATGCGAAGAGCGCGGGATCACAGCCGAGATTTACAGCGGGCCGCGTCGCGGGCGCGATCATATCCGCGGACTGCGCGAACTTGGCCTGTCGCTCGCCAACACCGGCGTCGAGGCGATCCTGTGCGACAGCGAACTGACCGCGATCACGGTCGCCACGGGCCTGCGCGATGCGGGGATCAGCGTCGGGGACGACATGCCGATGGTGGCAAAACAGACGTCCGATCTGCTCTACGCGCTGTTTCCCGAAATCACGGGGATTTATGAGGACGTCTATGCTTCGGGCCGCGAACTGGCGCGCCTTTTGATGCAACGCATCGCAGGTGTCGCGGCGGGCGAGTTGCAGACACTCGCCGCGCCAGTGGTCTATCGCGGCTGATTAGCGGCGCGGCCAGCCGTTCAGCATGGCTTGCAACGTCAGGCGAAGCTCGGGCGTGCGGTCGAGGTCGGGCATCCAACTGAGAATGCCGGGATGGTGGAAGGCGCCGGTGGCAAAGAACAGGGTGGAGGTCGCCTCTTCGGTGGAGGGGCCGAGGTTCAGTTCTTCGACCATGCCCGCCAGTTGACCCTTGAGCCGCGCGAGGTGGTGGCCCGCAGCAGGGGTGCCGCGCACGACAGCCAGATCAAACGCGGTGAAAAGCTGGCTATCACCCAGAACGCGCTCGCGCTTGATGGTGTAGAGGGTCACGAACCAATCGACGATGCGCTCTTCGACAGGGGCGGCAGAGTCCGCGATGTCCTGCAAAGGCGGCTCACTTTTCGACAACCAGCGCTCCACAACGGCGTCCAGCAGGGCCGCTTTACCGTCGAAATACGGGTAGAGCGCCGCGTGGGATACACCCATGGATTTAGCGACATCACTCAGACGGAGTTTGTCCACGCCAAGAGTGCGGATTTTTTCCATCGAGATTTCAATGGCTTTGGCGCGGATCTCGTCAGGGGTGAGACCTAATTTGGGCATACGTCATGAACTCCGTTGACAGAGGCAATACAAACAAACTACAAAAAATGTAGAACGTAAATAAAGAGATCCTAATTCATCATTAGTGGTAACGGGGTACATAGGTGTTCGCTAGACCCAGTTCCCGTGACGCCGCGATGTTTGGCCTCTTTTCATGCGTCCCCTGTTGAAACTGCCTCCTCGTGAAAGAGCCTTCTCATGAATACTACTCCCGCACAGGAAAATCTCCTGCCCTCCGCCCGTTTCCTCGCCGGTCTTGCCGCGATTCTCTTCATTCCGATCGTTGTGTGCTTCTTCCTGCCTGAAGTGCCTGCTTGGGCCGACTATCCGGGCATCATTTTCCACCTCGCGATCTTCGGCCTCGTGTCGCGTCTGCCGGCCCCTGAATGGGGACGCGCGGCGGGCTATGGCTGGCTGGTTGTGGACACGACCGTCGGCGTGATGACCATGCACGGCATTGGTGAAGAAATCTTTGCGCCGATCCGTTTTGGCGGCCACATTTTCGCAGGTATCTGGATCGTTTCGGCCTCGGTCGGTGGCTCGCGCCTGCTGCAAATCCTCGGTGTGATTTCCGGCCTGTACCTCGGCGGTTTCACGTTCGTGTCGACATTCCTGCCGATGCAGGCACTGGCTCCGGCGTCGATTCTCGTGACGGTCTGGCTGATCATCATCGCCTTCTATGACGGCAACGGCCGCAAAGAAGCCTGATCCTATAGCGTCCCCTGTGCGGTGTCCCCTCGGGGGCGCCGCATTTAGCTGATTATTTTAGTCAGCCATTGAATTCCGGTCAGCAGAGGCATATTCCGAGCGAAATAGTCAATTTTGTGCAAAGCGGGATGTCCGCCATGTTGGACCAGCAAACGATCCTTTCTCCGATCCTCAGAACCCATGATCTGAAAGCGGGTTACGAGGGCAAGACGATCCTGAACGGCGTCGATCTGGATGTCGGGAAGGGCGAGTTCGTTACGCTGATCGGGCCGAACGGTTGCGGGAAATCGACCCTGCTGAAGACGATGGCGCGCATTCTGACACCCACGAGCGGGGTGGCGGAACTGAACGGCCGCGCGGTCCACGACACGCCCACCCGCGAAATTGCCAAGGCGATGGCGCTGCTGCCCCAGACGCCGCTGACGCCCGACGGGCTGACTGTGCGCGAACTCGTCGCGCAGGGCCGTTTTCCCCACCAGACGCTCTGGCGGCAATGGACGAAGGCGGACGAGACCGCTGTCCATGACGCGATGGAGGCAACAGATGTCCTCCAGTTTGCGGACCGCCCAGTGACCGCGCTCTCTGGCGGACAGCGGCAGCGGTGCTGGATCGCGATGACGCTGGCACAGGATACGGATGTTATTCTGCTCGACGAGCCGACGACGTACCTCGACCTGAAAATCCAGATCGACGTGATGCAGCTTCTGTCCAAGATCGCGGCGCAGGGGCGCACGCTGGTCGTGGTGCTGCACGAATTGAACCTCGCTGCCGCCTATGCCGACCGTGTTGTGATGATGCGCGAGGGCGCGATTGTGCATCAGGGCCATCCCGCGGAGTGCATCACCGCAGTAACGCTCGAGGACGTGTTCGGGCTGCGCGCCCGCGTCGTGACCGACCCCGACACAGGCCGGCCCGTTTGCATTCCGATGACCGGCCCCGCTGCCTGAGATGGGCCGCTTGACGATCAGTTTCGCGCTGACCGCAGCGCTGGTGGTGCTTGCCGCGCTATTCCACATGAGCGTGGGTGCGAAGGCGGTTCCGCTGTCCGACGTGACGGGCGCATTCACCGCGTTCGATGCGACCGTGATGGACCACCAGATCGTCCGCGCCTTGCGTTTGCCGCGCGCTGTCATCGCGATTTTCGCGGGCGCGGCTTTGGGCATGGCGGGCGCGATGACCCAAGGGATCACCCGCAACCCGCTCGCCGAGCCTGGCATTCTGGGCGTCTTGAAGGGCGCGGCGTTTGCGGTGTTCATCTGCGTCGGTTTCCTCGGGCTGGTGAGCGTGGCGTGGATCCCGCTTGTCGCGGCCATCGGCGCGGTCATCAGCGGAGCCATCGTGTTCGCCATCGCGCGGGCCGCGCCGGAGGGGGCAACGCCCGTGACTCTGGTGCTCTGCGGCGCGGCGATTTTGGCGTTCCTCTCGGCTGTTCTGATGGCGGTGCAGCTCCTCGATGAGACCACGTTCCAGAACCTGCGGGTCTGGGCGAGCGGGACGCTCACGGGCGCGAAGCTGGAGACGGTGTACTGGGCGCTGCCGTGGGGCATCGTCGGCGCGGTGATCGCGGTCTGGATAGCGCCCCGCGTGACGGCGATGGCGATGGGGGATGAGGCGGCACTCGGCCTCGGGATCGACCTGACCAAGACGCGGGCATGGGGCTTTGGCGCTGTTGTGCTGCTGAGCGCGGCGGCGGTGTCGGTCGCTGGCCCGCTGGAGTTCCTCGGCCTCGTGGTGCCGCACATGGCGCGGATGATCGTCGGGGCGGATTACCGCGCGATCGTGCCGTACTCGGCTTTGCTGGGGGCGCTGGTACTGCTGCTCGCGGACATCGCGGCGCGGACGGTGCTGGCGCCGGCAGAGATTTCGACGGGCATCGTGCTGGCGCTGATCGGCGCGCCGGTGTTCGTCGGCCTGATCAGGGCGCGGCTATGACGCGGGTCTGGGCGAGCAAATCGGGCCGGTTTTCGGTGCTGCTGCCTGCGGCGGGGTATGGCGTGTTGGCCGTGGTGGCCGCCGTTTTGCTGGCGTTCTTCATCGGGCAGGTGGCCTTGGGCACCTATGTGCTCTCCCCTGCGGAGGTCTGGGCCGCGCTGACCGGATCGGCAGAGGACATGGCCCGCACGGTGGTCTTCGATTTCCGCATCCCGCGCGCGCTGGCGGCGATGCTGGCGGGGGCGCTGCTGGCGATTTCGGGGGCGATCTTGCAGGCTTTGACGCGCAACCCCTTGGCCGATCCGTCGCTGGTCGGCGTCAGTCAGGGCGGCGCTTTGGCGGTCGTTTCGACCATCATTCTGTTCCCCGCATTCCCGCCCGCGTTGCGCCCGCTGGTGGCGTTCATCGGCGCGATGGCTGTCGCTGCGTTGGTGCAAGCGCTGTCGGACAAGGGCCGAGGTCGGAACGCGCTACGCTTTATCCTCATCGGCATCGCGATTTCGTCGTTCCTCGCCGCGCTGATCCGCGCGTTCCTGACCTACGGAGACATCCGCGACTCCATGTCGGCGCTGAGCTGGCTGGCGGGGAGCGTGCATTCGTCGGGCTGGCAGGATGTGGCGATCATGGGGGTCGCGTTGGCGGCCATCGTGCTCGCCATCCCCGCGATGGCGCGGCGGCTCGCGGTCCTGCAGCTGGGCGAGGAAGCGGCGACGGGCCTCGGGCTCGACGTGCGGTGGACGAACCGCGCGCTGCTGTTCGCCTCGGTCGCTTTGGCAGCGGTGGCAGTGGCAGCGGTCGGGCCGCTGGTGTTCATCGGTCTCATCGCCCCGCAAGCGGCAAAGCGGATGGTGCGCACCGGCGCGGGGATGCACTTGCTACTGACCGCACTCACGGGCGCGATCATGGTTATCGCGGCGGACCTTGCCGGACGCACGCTGCTGTCGCCGACCGAAATCCCTGCGGGCGTCGTGACGGCAATCATTGGCGCACCTGTATTTTTGCTGATCATGCTGCGCCGGAATGCGTAGGTCGGGCGCTTTACATCTAATTCATACTATTTTAGTCAGGAATCAGATTTTCCAATTTCCGAGGTTCGCGATGCGACTCATTGCCCTTTCTACCATTGCCGTTCTGATGTCCTCTGCCGCTGCCATGGCGCAGGACTATCCGCTGACCATCGAGCATAAATTTGGCACCACCGTGATCGAGGAAAAGCCCGAGCGGGTGGCAACACTGGACTATGTCGGCGCGGACGATCTGCTGGCGCTTGGCGTGCAGCCGGTGGCAATCCGCTACTGGTACGGCGACTATGAACACGCCGTCTGGCCGTGGGCGGAGGAGCTGCTGACCACCGAGCCGGAGATCCTCAAGGGCGAGATCAATTTCGAGCAGGTTGCGGCCTCCGATCCGGACGTGATCCTCGCGATGTGGTCGGGCATCACGGACGAGGACTATGAGAAGCTTTCCAAGATCGCGCCTGTTGTCGCCGTGGCTCCGAGCGTTGGCGATTACGAGATGCCGTGGGATGACCGCGCGCTGCTGGCGGGGGAGGTCGTGGGCGAGGCCGATCTGGCGCAGGAACTGGTCGACGGCGTGCGTGCGCAGCTTGATGACGTGGCTGCCGCGCACCCCGACTGGGCGGGCAAGACCGCTTCGGTCGCGTATATGTGGGGCGATGCGCCGGGCGCTTACACCAGCGCGGATATCCGTCCGCAGGTGCTGGCCAAAATGGGCTTTACTACGCCCGAAGCCATCGACGCGAACCCCGATCCGAGCGGTTTCACCACTACTCTTTCGACCGAGGATCTGTCCCCGCTCGATGGCGATCTGATCGTCTGGATTTCGACCGACGGAGATTATTCCAAGATCAACGGCCTGCCGACGAAGCCGTTCCTGACCGCAGCGCAGGAAGGTCACGAGGTGTTCCTCGATGCCGAAACCACGGGTGCGTTCAGCCACTCGACCCTGCTGAGCCTGCCTTATGCGGTCGAAAAGCTCGTCCCGCAGATCGAAACTGTGATCGACTGATGGTCCTCCACGCGCCGCAACTGACACCTGCCGACTGGCCCGCTGCCTATGCAGCGGCGCTGCCGTCGTTCGTGTTGCTGCGGCGCGAGTTGCCTTCGGGATTGCTGCGTCTGTCGGACCTGTCGGACGCAGCGGCCTGCGGGCTTGCCGTGGCCGAGGAGTTGCGCATCTACGATGACCTCGACAGCAAAAGCTGCGGGGCGTTTTTCCTAAACCGCATGGGCTACGAGGTCGCGCGGGCGATGGCTGCGCTCGACCTGACGGGCCACCAGATCGGCCACCTCACGGCAGAGAGCATCGCGTTCCGCACCAGCGTCGCGGTGTTCCGGTCGGGCGATGAGGAGCTGCCGTATCTGCAAACATCGCTGGTGTTTCCGCATTGCTTCAACATCGGAAAGAGCGATCCAGCGGCGCGGGTGAACGATGCCATCGTGCGGGTGTTTGCGCCCGTGATCGAGGCGGTGACGCTGAACTGCAAGCTGTCCAAAGGTGCGCTCTGGCGGATCGTGGCGGATGGCGTGGCGGCCGCCTATCTGGAACTCGGCAAGGCGGCGAACGACCCCGAGGCGAAGAAACGCGCCGAGGCGATCCTGTGTCTGCGCGGCTCTCCGCTGTGGAACAAGCAGGTCGGCTTCATCCGCGTGGACCTGCCCGCGTCCGAAGCCCCCGACGGTCAGGCGCAGAGCGAGACCTTCCGCAAGCGCGGTGGATGCTGCCGGTATTACAAAAGCGCGAAGAGCGGCGGGAAATATTGCGCGACCTGCATTCACGAGACTGAACCGCAGGTGGCGTTGATGGACTACCTCAAGCGCCGACGCCTCGCGGAAATGCACGCCTGAAACGGGCGGTCAATCCAATGAGACTTGCGGTCATATTCTCCTGACTGGCGGGTGGGTAATTGCCTCTCCATGATTTGTGGAAAGGATTATCCAATGAAAAAGACTGTTGTTGCCGTGCTTGTTTCCTGTGTGTTTGTAGCTGCCTGTGCCGAGGACGGCGCGCTTTATACCCCAGTGGTCGACGGCGTGCCTGCGGCGAATTTCAATGCCGACCTCGCGGCCTGTCAGGCGCTGGCGCAGAACCAGCGGCACCTCGATCAGGAAACAATGGCGGCTGCCGCGATGGGTGCGGGCGCGGGTGCGCTGCTGGGACACTGGGACGATGACGCGGATGCCGCTGGCGGCGCTGTCGCAGGGGCCTTGGCAGGCGGGATTGCCGGAGCGGTGGACGCGACCGAAACCCGCAAAGCCATCGTGATCGAGTGTATGCGCGGACGCGGTCATAAGGTGGTCGCGTAAATGCCAGCAGCCATCGCATACGCCGCACTCGCTTGCCTGCCGATCGCCATGCATATCGCAATCGCGTTTGGCGCGCCGCTTGGCCGCTTTACGGTCGGCGGACGGTTTGAGGGCCGCTTGCCACCGCTGTGGCGGAGCCTCGCGGTCGTTCAGGCGTGTATCTTGGGTGCGATGGCTTGGGTGATCCTGAACGAGGGATCACCCGCTAACTGGCTGACGGTCGTGACTGTGATCACGGCGCTATCGCTGATTGCGAACGCGGCCAGCCCGTCCAAGCCCGAGCGCCTTTTGTGGACGCCCGTGCTGTTCCTGATGACCGTCGCGGCGCTGGTCGTGACGGTTATTCGGTGACTTTTTTCACGAACTGGGACTTCAGGCTCATCTGGCCGAACCCCGGGATCTTGCAGTCGATGTCGTGATCTCCGCCAACAAGGCGGATGCCGCGCACCTTGGTGCCGACTTTGACGACGGACGACGATCCTTTGACCTTGAGGTCCTTGATCACTGTGACAGTGTCGCCGTCCACAAGGACGTTGCCCACGCTGTCGCGGATGACATCTTCGTCGGCGGGGGCGGCTTCGGCGGACCATTCATGGCCGCATTCGGGGCAGGTGAGAAGCGCATCCACCTGATAGGTGAAGGCGGACGAACATTCGGGGCAGGGCGGCAAGGTATCACTCATGCCATTGGCTTTAGCGCCAAGGGTGCGCTCTGCCTAGCGAAACTATTGCGACAGAGCAGCGCGGAGCGTGCTGGGCTTGCTGGTCTTGTTCGACAGATCGAGCGAAGTCAGCAGGTCGAGCAGGTGACTCTTCATCAGTTCTTCGGCAAGCGCGCCGTCCTTTTTCTCGAACGCCGAAATCAGGGCGTGGTGTGCGTTGCTTTCACACAGCGCGGCGCGGCGCTGCCAGTAGAGTGCGATAATCAGGGAAGAGCGCGAGATCAGTTGCTCGACGAAGTTCAGGATCGTCTCCTGATCCGAGATGCGCGCGATCTCGATATGGAACTGGCCCGACAGATAGAGCGCCCGCCCGTTGTCACCGTCATGGAGCGCCGCATGTTCGGCGTCGATATGGGCGCGCAGCAGGCCTAGGTCTTCGGGCGTCATCCGTTCGGCGGCAGAACGTGCGGTACGCGGCTCCAGCAGGGCGCGGGCTTCGAACACTTCGCGGGCTTCGCGGACCGAAGGCTGGGCGACGAAGGCACCGCGGTTGCGCTGGTGTTCGATCAGGCGGCGATGGGTGAGCGCCTGCAATGCCGCGCGCACGGTGGTGCGGCTGACGCCATAGATATCGCCAAGCTCTTCTTCACTCAGCTTCGCACCAGGGGCGATGCGGTGTTCGTGAATGGCTTTTTCCAGATCGTTGGCCAGCGACTCGGCTGACGGGGGTGCGGTGTCGTTCATTGCGTGTCCTCTGGCTTATAAGTGGAATCACGGGCGGCGCAGGGCAAGTCGGACCACGGGTCAGATTGTTGTGGGCAGGATTGTATACAGTTTTGTGACCGAATATGTGCACATACTTGTCGCAACTGCCCATTCCCTAAGCAGATCATGTTTCTGCCCCCGCCACCTACGAAAAACAGATGACGTAACGCGACCGCTCAGGCTGCCATGAGAGCACGAGATTTCAATCTTAGTGCGACAAGCAGGAGTAAGGCATGGGCGCCGGATACGATCTGGAACTGGTCAATCTGACCAAGCGGTACGGCGACACGCTGGCCGTCGATGGCATCGATTACCACTTCAAGGCGGGTCACTATGTCTGTCTGCTGGGACCTTCGGGCTGCGGCAAGTCCTCGACCCTGCGGATGATCGCGGGGCACGAGAGCGTTTCCAGCGGATCGGTCGTGCTGGACGGTTTCGACGTCAGCCACCTGCCGCCCGCCAAGCGCGGCACGGCGATGATGTTCCAGAATTACGCGCTGTTCCCGCACCTGAGCGTGCGCGACAACGTCGCCTTTTCGCTGCGGATGAAAGGTGTCGACAAAGACGCCCGTCACAAGAAAGCGAACGAACTGCTCGAGCTCGTCGACATGACGAAATACGCCGATCGTCTGCCTGCGCAGCTTTCGGGCGGTCAGCAGCAGCGTGTGGCGCTGGCCCGCGCGCTGGTCACGCAGCCGAAGGTTCTGCTGCTGGACGAGCCGCTTTCCGCGCTCGACCCGTTCCTGCGTATCCGTATGCGGGCGGAGCTGAAGAAGCTTCAGCGCGAACTGGGCATCACATTTATCCACGTCACCCATGGTCAGGACGAGGCGCTCGCGCTCGGCGACGAACTGGTGGTGATGAACAACGCGGTGATCGAACAGGCGGGCCGTGCCCGTGATGTCTGGGCGGCCCCGCGCACCGAATTCGTGGCCCGTTTTATGGGTGGCCACAACGTCATCAATCTGGCCGGCGGCAAGGTCGCGCTGCGGGCCGATGACGTCATCGTCGGACAGGAGGGCATGGCCGCAACCGTGTCCGCTGTCGAATATCAGGGCGGCCATGTTGCCCTGACCACAAAGACCGAAACGGGCGAGGAAGTGCTCGCGCTCGTGCCCGAAGGTCATTTCTTCGAGTCTCCCAAAAATCCGGGCGATGCCGTGCGGCTCGCTTGGGACGAGGGGCGGCTGCACCGCCTCCAAGCCTGAACCACTGAAAACTCCTCTCCAACAAGGGACTACCACCATGTCTAAGATGCGTTATAGCCGTCGCGCTGTACTCAAGGGCGGTGCTGCCGCAGCCGCCGCGACCGCTCTTCCGGCCCCGATGATCTGGGCTCAGGAAATCAAGGATATCACCCTGCGCCAGTTCGGCACGGGCGTGTCGAACCTCAACGAGGTCGGTCAGAAGGTCAAAGAGGACCTCGGCTTTACCCTCGAAATGACTGCGCTGGATTCCGACAGCGTCACCCAGCGTGCCGCCACCCAGCCCGACAGCTTCGACATCGCCGACATCGAATACTGGATCTGCAAGAAGGTCTGGCCGACCGGCAACCTGCAAGCGATGGATGTCAGCAAGATCAAGCGCTACGACCAGATCGTCGGCATCTTCAAGGACGGCAAACTGGCCCCCGACAGCGAGATCGCGCAGGGCACCGCGCCGCACACCGTTGGATTCGTCGAAGGTCCGGAGTCGACCTCGTTCGCAAGCGAGCAGACCAACTGGATGACCCTCATCCCGACCATCTACAACGCCGACACCCTCGGCATCCGTCCGGACCTCATCGGTCGTCCGATCGAAAGCTGGGCCGAACTGCTGAACCCTGAATTCAAGGGCAAAGCCTCGATCCTCGACATCTCGTCGATCGGCATCATGGACATGGCGATGGTTTGCGAAGCCATGGGCGAAATCCAGTACGCCGACAAAGGCAACATGACCAAGGAAGAGATCGACAAGACCATCGCGATCTTCACCGAAGCCAAGCGCAACGGCCAGTTCCGCGCCTTCTGGAAGACCTTCGACGAGTCCGTGAATCTCATGGCTTCGGGCGAGGTTGTCATCCAGTCGATGTGGTCGCCGGCGATCACCGCCGTCAAATCGCGCGGCATCGACTGCGTCTACCAGCCGCTCAAGGAAGGCTACCGTTCGTGGGGCGGCGGCATCGGTCTGTCTAAGTCGCTCACCGGCATGGAGCTGGATGCGGCCTACGAATACATCAACTGGTACCTCGACGGCTGGGTCGGCGGTTTCCTCATGCGTCAGGGTTACTACTCGGCCGTGCCGGAAACCTCGAAGGAATACATGTCGGCCAACGAATGGGGCTACTGGTTCGAGGGCAAGGAAGCCTCCGAAGACATTCTCAGCCCGTTCGGCGACGTGCTGGCCAAGTCGGGCGACACCCGCGACGGCGGCTCGTTTGAAGAGCGCATGGGCTCGGTGGCCTGCTGGAACGCCGTCATGGACGAGAACCAGTACATGGTTCGCAAGTGGAACGAATTCATCGCTTCGTAATCACTCCCGCGCGGGGGGCATCATGCCTCCCGCGCACTCCGCCTGACTTCGAGAGGCCCCATGACCCGCTCATTTACCGCATGGCTACAGGCAGCGCCGTTGGCGATCGTACTGGTCGGTTTCCTTGTCGCGCCGATCATCATGATTGTGATCGTCAGCTTCTGGGGCGCGACCGAATGGTCGATCTATCCGGCCTTCCAGTTCGACAACTACGCTTATCTGTTCAGCTCCGAAGTCACGTACCGCGTGTTCTTTGCCACGTTCAAATACGCTTTCATCACGTGGGCCTTCACGCTCTCCATCGGTTTTACGGTGGCCTATTTCCTTGCATTCCACGTCCGTACGCAGGCCATGCAGATCGCTCTATTCCTGCTCTGCACGATCCCGTTCTGGACGTCGAACATCATCCGCATGATTTCGTGGATCCCGTTTCTGGGCCGCAACGGCATCGCCAACCAGACGCTGATTTCGTGGGGAATCATCGACGAGCCGCTCGAATGGCTGCTCTATTCCGACTTCTCGGTGATCCTTGCCTTCGTGCACCTCTACACGCTGTTCATGGTGGTTCCGATCTTCAACACCATGATGCGTATCGACAAATCGCTGATCGAGGCCGCCTATGACAACGGTGCCTCCGCGATGCAGACGCTCTGGCACGTCATCGTGCCGCTGACCAAGCCTGGTATCATGATCGGCACCATCTTTGTCGTGACGCTGGTCATGGGCGACTTCATCACTGTGCGCTTCATGTCGGGCAGTCAGAAAGCCAACGTGGGCCGCCTAATTTCCAACGACATCGGGCTGCTGCAATACCCGTCCGCGTCCGCCACTGCTGTTGTGCTGCTGTGTACCGTGCTGATCGTGATCGCCGTGCTGCTGCGCTTCGTCAACATCCGCAAGGAGCTGTGAGATGGAAAGCCGTTCCCGTTCTTTCTACGTCCTCGCCACGTTTTTCACGCTGTTCCTGTTGTTCCTTTACGGCCCGACGATCACCATCGCGATCCTTTCGTTCCAAGGCCCGCAGGGCGGTCTGACCTTCCCGATGAACGGCGTGTCGCTCTATTGGTTCTTTGACCTGTTCGAGGAGCAAGCGGTCGGCGACATCTGGGGCGCGTTCCGCCGCAGCTTCGGCCTTGGCCTGATGGTCATGGTGACGACCGTTGTCGTGTCAGTCGCGGCGGGCCTCGCGTTCCGCAAAAAATTCCCCGGCTCGGGCATCCTGTTCTACCTTGCGATCACGTCGCTGGTGATCCCGTCGATCCTGATTTCGCTCGGCGTCGGCCTGATCTTCCAGCAGCTCGGGTTCAATATCCACTGGGCGACCTCGGGCTTCGGCTCGCAGCTGACATGGACGCTGCCGTTCGGCCTGCTGATCATGTTCGCCGTGTTCAACCGTTTCGACAAAAGCTTCGAGGAAGCCGCCCGCGACCAAGGCGCAACGGCGTGGCAGACGATCCGCTTCGTGATCCTTCCGATTATCGCACCGTCGCTGCTGGGCGTTGCTCTCTTTGGCTTCACGCTCAGCTACGATGAATTCGCCCGCACGCTGATGACCGCAGGCAGCTACAATACGCTCCCGCTGGAGATCTTCGGCATGACGACCAACGTCACAACGCCGGTGATCTATGCGCTCGGCACGCTGACGACGCTGTTCTCGTTCCTCATCATCGGCGTCTTCATCCTCACCGTCTTTTTCATGCAAAAGCGCCGCTCGCGCGCCGGTTCGGACGCGGGCAAGGGGGTCTGATGCGCATCGTGTATGTGAACCCCAATTCCACCGAGGCGATGACCAGTGGGATCGTTTCGGTCGCCCAAGCGGAACTGCCCAATGACGAGATCATCGGCGTGACGAACGCAGACGGCCCGCCCGCGATCCAAGGGCCGGAGGATGGAGACGCCGCTGTTCCCGGAGTGCTTGCCGCAGTCCGCGCCAATCCGGATGCGAACGCGATAGTCATAGGCTGCTTTGACGACACCGGACTGGCAGAAGCGCAGGCGGAGGCATCGTGCCCCGTGCTCGGCATCGGGCAGGCGTCCTATCTGATGGCGGCTTTGCTGGGGAAACGGTTTGCGGTCGTCACGTCGCTGGACGTGTCGGTGCCGGTGATCGAAGCGAACATCGCGCGCGGCGGTTTTGCGGATGCGTGCAGCGCGGTCACTGCCAGCGGTTTGCCCGTTCTGACCATCGACGAGGGCAGCGAAGACACCCGCGCGGCTCTGGCCGACCACATCAGCCGCGCACAGGGCGATGTGGTGGTGCTGGGCTGCGCGGGGATGGCCCCGCTGCGCGCCGACCTCGAAGAGCGGACCGGCGTCACGCTGATTGACGGCGTTGCCGCCTCGGCCCATCTGGCAAAGGCGGCAGCGGCTTACATCAGGGCTTAGTTGCCCGCGTCATTAAGGTGCGCCATGTCCTCTTCCGTTAGGACCAGTTCAGCGGCCTTGGCGAAGCTTTCGACCTGAGACACCTTGGTCGCGCTGGCAATTGGCGCGGTCACACCGTCCGAATTGATGATCCACGCCAGCGCCACCTCGGCCGGAGCGGCGGAGTGTTTGTCGGCCACGTCGGTCAACGCCTCGATGATCTTCATGCCGCGGTCGTTGACGTATTTCTCGACCATACCGCCGCGCTTGCGGCCCTCAAGATCGGCCTTGCTGCGGTACTTGCCCGACAGGAAACCCGACGCGAGGCTGAAGTAGGTCACGACGCCAATGTTGTTGGCGATGCAGTAGTCGCGCAGCTCGCCATCGAACGTGTCGCGGTCATAGAGGTTATATTCGGGCTGAAGCACCTGATAGTGCGGCAGACCCTTGTCGCTGGCGATTTGCGCGGCGTTTTCCAGCATGGTCGCATCATAGTTAGACGCACCGATGGCGCAGATTTTGCCAGCTTTCAGCAGTTTGTCGTAGGCTTCCAGCGTCTCGTTGTGCTGCACGGTCGGGTCGGGCCAGTGCGAGAAATAGAGGTCCACGTAGTCGGTCTTCAACCGCGACAGGGAGTCGTCGATGGCGGTGCTAATCCAGCGGTCCGACAGGCCCTTTTTACCCTCACCGCCCATGTCAGAGCCGACCTTGGTGAAAAGTTTGATCTTCTCGCGCATCCCCGGACGGGCGGAAAACCAGTTGCCCAGAACGGTCTCGGACTCGCCGCCCGAATTGCCGTCGGCCCACGCGGAGTAGACGTCGGCGGTGTCGATGGTGTCAAAGCCGTGGTCGACGAAGGCGTCCAGAATGCGGAAGCTCTCGGCCTCGTCCAGCGTCCAGCCGAGCACGTTGCCGCCGAACACGATGGGAGAGATCTTCATCCCCGTTTTACCCAGTTCACGATTATCCATGATGAAATCTCCTTTCTTAGGAACATCCACCAGATTTATCGCGAGCAGGCCGCGAGGCGAGGCAGCTCACCCCTTCGTGCGCTGCACAACCCGCGTGGCCTATCGCACCGAGGAATAATAAGCGGCGAGGTCGGCGATATCTTCGTCCGTCAGCGGCTTGGCAGCGGCGGCCATCAGATGCGCGCGCTCGGTCGTCGGGATAGGGCCGTCGCGGTACATCATCAGCCAGTTATAGAGGAAATAACCGTGCTGCCCCGCGATACGCGGAACGTCGCCGCGTTCAGGGTAAAGCCCGTTTTCGCCGTGCCCTTCGTGGCAGGAAGAACAAGCGGCAATGTCTTCGGGTTCGCTGCCGCGATTAGCCAACTCACCCCCGCGCTCGGCATCGCCAAAGGGCAGGGGGATACCGTTCCATTCGGTCGAACCAGCCGCCATGCCTTGCGCCACGCGGGCGCGTTCGATGGCTTCGAGCGGTTTTGCGAGCGGCTGCATGAAACCGCTCTGTCGCTGACCATTGCCATAGGCCATGAGCGCGCCGATCAGGTAGCCTTCGGTCTGGCCGCTGACGATGGGTGCGGCGCCGTCACGGCCCATGCCGTCCTCGCCGTGGCAGCGGGTGCAGGTGTTGGGCAGCCCGTCGGTGAAACTGATCGCTTCGGAACTGTATGATCCCGCCTCGCCGAACGCGGCCTCTTCATACGCAGTGCGGTCGAAGTCGTTGTAATGGCTGAGGAATGCAGCCATCGCCCACGGCTCGTCATCACGCTCGGCCACCCACGACGGCATCCCTGTGTATTTGAAACCGTGGCGGGCGATCCACCAGAACTCCTCGGGATCATAGTCGTCGCCATCGAGCGGCGGCGGGGCGGGGCGCATGTGCTCCACGACAGGATTGCGCTCTATCCCGGGTGCGCCGTGGCACATCTGGCAGCTTGTCGCGAAGTGGCCAGCGCCAAGGCGGATAAGGCCGGGATCACTCAGATCGACCTGTTCGGGCACCTCGATATGGCTGGCGCGGACGGTGACGGCGTTTCGCAGGTATTGATGCAGCACTTCGCCCACCAGCGGGAAATGCGGGACGGAAGCGGCGATGTTGTAGGGCGCGAGGGTGAAAAACGCGGCGCCAGCAATGGCAGCAATTGCGGCTCCGCCGAAGAGGTAATATTTCATGCGAATGCCTCCGATGTTTCGAGTGCGAGCCATATCCGGCGGAGTGCCGCAGCGAGGTACATCGCGCCGCCCGCTCCGGCCATGAGGATGCCCGCGATCTGTTGTTCTTCGAGCGCATCAAGGCCCAGATACCCCGCGCAGAAACTGCCGTAGAGCAAGCGCGGCGCGAGGCCGATGAGCGCGCCAAGCAGCGTCATATGCATGGTCGTGACCAGCAGAACGATGGCGCCGCCGAAGTTTCCCGCGCTCCGCACGGAGGTCCAGAGGAGCAGACCGGCGAGCAGGAAACTCGCCTGTTCCAGCACAAACCCTGTGGTCGTCATCCGCGCCCAGACGTGCAGCGAGGGCAGGTGCCAGGCCCATACGATCACGGCTTCCATCAACGCACCCGCCGCCAGCCAGACCGCAGAGTTGGGCAGCGGGAGACGGAAGGCGAGGAGGGCAGGCACGATGACGGTGACGCTCAGGTGCAGAACCATGTGCAGCACCATCGACCCTGTCGCCAGCCTCGGCAGCGGCGACAGCCAGAGCGCGGCCAGAAGCAGCAGCGCGCATATCCGGCGGGGCGTCAGCATTGCCCGAGCACCAATCCGGGGATGATGTTGAACACGATCGCGACCGCCGACAGCACGCACAGCAGCAGCGAGACATGCCCCACGAATTTGTCGCGCCCGCGTTCGGAGCTTTCGGTGATCTCTTCAAAGATCAGGAACACGCCGCCGTAGCGTTTGACCGCGATCCATGCCAGCCACGCGATCAGCGCGCAGCAAAAGACGCCGAGGCCGATGGCGATCCAGCGCGGCTCCATCAGGGGCGCGGCGTTCGGGGCCTTCGCGCAATAGACGGCGGCGACCCAGTAGGAGATCAGGAAATGCGCCGCCCAGATCGAGGGCGAGGCGACGAGGATCCAGATGGACCCTTGGTCGATCACGCGGGGCGCATCACCGGGCGGTTCGGGAAGCTCGGGCATCACAGCACTCCCATCATCAGCGGAAACAGGGCGAGGAGGGCGAAGGTCACGATCACGGTGATCGCCACGAAATGCCCGTAGAGCGTCAGGTTGATGACGTCCGCGCGGAAAATCGGCGTGCAGCAATGCTTCCAGATGCGGGCGATGACGTAGCCGTGCATGACCGCATCAAGGATCAGGTGCAGGCCCGTCCAGAGGATCAGCATCCAGACCATCGCGTCGAAACTGTGCACCGTCGGGTCAAGGCCCACGGCCCACGCAGCATAGCACCATGCGGCGATGCCAGCGGTTTTGATGACGACGGACCCGCCCAGCAGGATCATGGAGATCGTGCCGTTGTCCTTGCGCAGCGCCTCGCGCGACGCAATCGTCATGCCCCAGCCGATCAGCATCAGCGCAAGGCCGCCCATCATCGGGCCGAAGGCGGGCACATCGGCCAAGGACGGTAGGAAATCGGGCAGCGCGGTCCAGAAGAAGAAGTAGCTGAACACGAGGCCCGTGAACGCGGTCATATCGCCCGTCATCGTGATGAACACTGCCCACCAGCCGACGGATTTGTTCCCCTGCGCATAGGTCGGCAAGGTGATCCCGCGCCCGACGTATTTGGTTGTCTTTTCAGGAATACGCGCCGTGCCGGTCCAGAGCCAGCGCAGCACGAACGCCACGAAGCCAGCGCCGAAGAACATCGTCCATGTCCACAGGTGGAAGGTCGCGAGGATGAACACCGCGCCGAGGCAGAACGCAGCGCCGAGCGTCAGGAAGCTCGGCCCGCCAACGCGCTGAACGAACAAAGGCCGCGCGTCGAGGATGTCGGTGACAATCAGCTCGCGCTCGCCCTCTTCAGCGTCGGGGAGGAACCACTCACCGCGATCCATTTCGCCGACCAGCTCGGGCTGCTCCCACAGCGGATAACGGGTGTGAACATAGGGGATCGAGCGGACGCCCCACGGGGTGCCTTCCTGCTCTTCCGACCACTCCATCGTGCCCGCGTTCCAGATGTTGCGCGGCGCGGCGGCGTGCTTGCCGCGTGGCCAAAGGACGTTGATCGCGAGCACGAGGAAACCGAAGGCAAAGACGAATGAACCAATTGTAGAGACCATGTTCAGCAGCCCCCAACCGTCGGACAATTGATACGTCCAGACGCGGCGCGGCATTCCCATGATGCCCGTCCAGTGCATCGGGAGGAATGCCACATTGAAGCCGCCGAACATGAGCCAGAAGCTCCACTTGCCCGCGCGGTCATTCATCTTGCGCTTGGTGACGAAGGGGTACCAGTAATGGATGCCCGCGAAGAGCGGGAACAGCATCCCGCCGATCAGCGTGTAGTGCAGGTGCGCCACGACGAAGTAGCTGTCATGCGCCTGCCAGTCGAACGGCACCAGCGCGACCATGACACCCGTCAGACCGCCAAAGACAAAGATCGCCAACGCTCCGCCCGCGAACAGCATCGGGACCGACGGGCGAACCTTGGCGACGAGCATCGTGGCAATGAAGCAAAAAATCTGGATGCCGGTGGGCACGGCCACGGCCTCTGACGCGGCAGAGAAGAACGCGAGCGAAATCTCTGGCAGGCCGGTCGTGAACATATGGTGCACCCACAGCCCGAAGCTGAGGAACGCGACGCTCACCGCCGACAGCACGATCCACGAATGACCGACCATCGGACGACCGGCGAAGGTCGGCAACATGGTCGCGATCAGTGCGATGGACGGCAGGAAGATGATGTAGACCTCGGGGTGCCCGAAAATCCAGAACAGGTGCTGCCAAAGGAGCGGGTCGCCGCCACGGTCGGGATCGAAAAACGCCCAGCCAAACGCGCGCTCCATCTCCAGCAGCAGATCGCCCGCGATGAGCGGCGGGAAGGCAAACAGGATCATCCCCGCGACGACCAGCACGTACCAGCAATAGAGCGGGATGAGGTTCAGGCGCATCCCCGGCGGGCGGGATTTCAGGACGCCGACGATCAGTTCCACCGCCGCGGCGATGGACGACACTTCGATAAACGACAGGCCGAGCAGCCAGATATCCGTGCCAAGGCCCGAATACGCGGGGTCCGACGACAGCGGCGTATACATGAACCAGCCGCCATCAGGCGCGACCCCGAAGAAGATCGAGCCGCAGACAAAAACGCCTCCGATCACGAAGCACCAGAAGCCGAAAGCCGAGAGCCTCGGGAACGGCAGATCGCGCGCACCGAGGATTTCCGGCAGGATGATGATCGCGACGGCTTCGAATATCGGGACCGCGAACAGGAACATCATCGCCGTGCCGTGCAGGGTGAACAGCTGGTTATAAAGCGACTGCGAAAACAGCGGGTTATCTGGCACCGCAAGTTGCACACGGATCAGGAGCGCAAGGATGCCTGCAAAGACGAAGAACGCGAAAGACGTCAGCAGATACCACTTCCCGACATGGCTGTTGTTGACGGCGGAAACGCCGCGCCAGCCCGTCGGTTTCTTCCACACATCTAGGAGCCGCGCGCGCTGCGCCTCGTCACGGGCCTTGTCATAGGGTTCGGCGGGCGGAAGCTGGGAAAGGTCGATTTCGTCCGTCATTCAAGGCTCATGAGGAAAGAGACAAGGGCCTCCAGCCGCGCGCCGTTGATGTGCGGGTAGCTGGGCATGTCGATGTCGGGTTTCATGGTGTCGAGGTCGGTGATCCAGTCCGACACATTCTCGGGCGTCATTTTGTAGATGCCCGCGCCAAGCCGTTCGCGGCTGGCAAAGTGCGTCAGATCGGGGCCGACAGGGCCGATGGAGTCCGTGCCGCGAATGGTGTGACACGAGCCGCAACCTTCCTCGGTGAAGACCTGATAGCCTTCGTCCTCGGGGTCCACGGTGGCGGGCTGGGCTTGTGCCGCGAGCCACGCGTCGAACTCCGCTGGCTCCATCACCACGGTGTCGAACCGCATCAGCGCGTGCGCGCCGCCGCAGTATTCCGCGCAAAGCCCGCCCCAGTTGCCGAGCTTCTGCGGGGTCAGCGCGAGCTGCGTTTCGCGGCCGGGGATCATGTCCATCTTGCCGCCCAATGACGGCACCCAGAACGAGTGGATCACGTCGTCTGCGGTCAGCTTGAACAATGCGGTTTCACCCAGCGGGATGCGGATTTCGTTCGCGGTCGGGACGGGGCCGTCTTCGGTGTCGTAGACCACGCGCCACCACCAGCGCTCGCCATCGACGTGGATCGTGCGGTCGCCTTCGTTCGGGGTGATGTCCTTGAGGATCACGAGCCCCCAGACCAGCAGCGCACCGACGACCACGGTCGGAAATACCGCCCCGCCCCAGACGATGAAGTGCCGTGCCTGCTGTTCGCGGTCGGGGACGGAGGCTTTTTGCGCATAGACCGCCGCGCCAATGACAATGCACCAGATCACGGCCGCGCCGATCAGCAGCACCCAGAACAGATGTTCCACGCGCTGAGATTCCTCGCCCGCCGCAGAGAGCCAGTTGTGCCGTCCGCTACATCCCGCGAGCAAAAACGGCAGTAAGAGTAAAACCTTGCGCCCCGACACCCAGTCCCCCGAAAGCTATCAGGAGAACCAACGGCTTTGTCGCGGGAGGGTTCCCGAAAAAGTGAGCCTTTGTGAGAGAGTTCCGCGAAACGCGCGGTTTTTAATCGAGCGCGGCGAGGCCCTGCGCATTGAAACGGTCAAGCTGGGCGACCTCGGCATCGGTGAGTGTGATACCATCGGCCAGTGATTTCGCCCGCGCTTGGAACCGTCGCTGCGAGGGCAGGCGGGCACCCTGCGCACCGATCGCGCCGAGCAGGCGCTCGCCCTCTGCAATCGGATCACGGCCCGACCGCGCGGCGAACACGGCGGGGTCCATCGCGATAACGAGCGCACCGTGGCGGGGCAGCAGCGTGCCATTGGCGCCGGTGAACTCCAGCGCTTCCTTGCTCATCCGCTCGCCCAGCATCGCGCCCGCCATCAGTTCGATCATCGTGGAAATGGCAGAGCCCTTATGACCGCCAAAGGGCAGCATCGCGCCGTCGAGCGCGGCCTCGGGATCGGTGGTCGGGTTGCCGTCCTTATCGACCGCCCAGCCGTCGGGCAGGGGCGTTCCGGCGCGGCGGTGCAGCTCGATCTCGCCCCGTGCGGCGACGCTGGTAGCGAAATCATAGACGTAGGGATGTTCGCCATGACGCGGGTAGCCGAACGCCATCGGATTGGTGCCGAGCAGCGGCTCCGTCCCGCCAGCGGGGGCCACGAAGGCATAGCTGGGACACATGGACAGCGAGGCCAACCCCTCGGCGGCCAGCAGTTCCACCTCGTGCCAGAGCGCGGAGAAATGCAGGCAATCGCGGATCACCAGCGCGGCGATGCCGGTCTCCTTGGCCCGCGCAACCAGTGCGTCTTTGGCGTGATCGAAGGCGGGATTAGCGAAGCCGCCATGCGCCTCGACCTCGATCACTGCCTTGCCGCTGTCATGCAGTTCGGGCTGCGCATCCGGCACCGCGAGGCCCGCCTGAACCGCCCGCAAACACCCTTCGATCCGGTAGATACCGTGAGATTTGCAGTGATCCCGCTCCCCATTGACGATCACCTTGGCGACCGATGCGGCGTTCTGCGGCGTGAGGCCAGCGCTCGTGAAAATACGGGTCACGCGGTCATGCAGGTCGGTCACGGAAATGGTGGTCATGGTGGCTCCGTAAGTGGTTTGGCCGCAGTGAAGCATATCGGTTCAGGGGCCGCAAATCTCTCTCATAGACTAGCTCCCCCAAAGCGGACCTACGCATTATCCCATAATCCGTCTTATGTTGTTATTCTATATTGTCCCGAAGGTAGCGCACGATGATCTTTGACAGTTCGGCATGGATATCCGCGCGCGAGCGGCCTCCGGCGTCGTCGCACAGCGGATCGGGCTCGCCCTCTTTTTCGAGGATACGCGGCCCAGCTGGCTTGCACTCGGCCAAGAAGCTGAAGTGCGTGGAGTCCGGCACCAGTCGGTAGTCAGTCTGCGGGATCAGAGGCGCGGCATGGCTCGCATCGACGCCGCTCGGGATGGTGCCTTCGTCGCCGAGGTTCAGCACGAGCATCGGAATGTCGATCTCGGTCAGGCTGTCATCGGTCAGCGTGCCAACGATACCGGGATCGACGATGACGGCAGACCCAATGCGCGGGTCGCGCAGATCCTGCCCGGCGGGTGACAGGTCAAAGCTGTGCAGGTCGATGCCGAAATGGGCGAGAAACGCGCAGTCGGACATGCCGTGATCGGTGCCGTCGCAGAACCCCGCCAGCTTCTCGGGATCGACGCGCGCTCCGCTGAGCGCCATGGCGGTGTAACCGCCGGCGGAGAAGCCCAGCACCGAAATGCGGGCCCGGTCGATATAGGGATAGGCGTCCGAGCCCGTGACCTCGTCCAGAACGGCGGACACATCGGCGGGGCGTTCCCAGACCCGCACGGCAGCCTCGGCCGAGGCATCGCCCGTCGTGGTGCCAGGATGGTTCGGCAGGATCACGACAAATCCGGCCTGCGCGAGTTCGGAGGCGATCCAGCCAAACTGACCGGCATTTCCGCCCGCACCATGCGAGATGATGACGGCGGGGAACTGGCCGTCCTTGTGCGGCGCGTTCCGTCCGGCAGGCGTGCCGTGGAAAACGCCATTGCCGCCGACAGTCACGGCGCGTCCACCCGGCGTCGCCGGATACCAGATATGAAACTTCACATCGCGGTCACGCACGGGCGCATAGGCGCTGCCATACGTGATCCCCGCGGTGCCGTCATAGGCTGGGCGGGTCAACTGGTAGCCGCCCCAGCCGCACAGCGCGAGACCTGCGGTGCAGGCGGTGATCTGTAGGAATGTTCTGAGCTTCGACATCGGTTCTCTCCGTTCGGGTGTGTTGACGTCGTTCGGTGTGCCAACCACACGGAAATGCCGCGCCCTAAAACGCGTTTCAGGTCGCTCAGGATCGCGTTTAAGGATATGAATAGCCTGAATTTACCGAGTGAAACGTCTGCCGATGTTATTCGTCCCCCTGCCCTTGTTCGCGTCGCTCTTGCTGGTTCTGGCACTGGTCCGGTTCTGCCTGTCACGGGACATGCGTGTGCGCGCCCATCAGCTTTTTGCGCTGCTGGTGGCGCTCTACGCGCTGCAAACGCTGCTGGCGTCGCTCCGCTGGGGGTATGAGGTCGAATGGGCGGCGAAGGGCATGATCGTGATGGCGCCGCTTTTGCCGGTCATCGCCTATCTGGCCTACCGCGCACTCTCGGGACCGATCACCGTATGGCCGCTGGCGCTGGTGGTGCTCAACTGGCTGGTCTACGCCATCGCACCCGAGTTTTCGGACGCTGCAATCCTGATGACCTACATCGGGTTCGGCGGTCTGCTCATAAGGCTCGGCAGCAAGGGCATAGCGCAGGTTGCGCTTTCCGCGATCAATGATGCTGCCGACATCCGCATCGCGATTTACGTGACGGGAGCCGCTCTGATCGCCTCGGGCCTGACGGACATCTATATCATCTATGATTTCGTGCGGAACGACGGGCAGACGGCTCCTGTCATCATCACCTTCGTGCAGACGGCGTTCGTGCTGGCGATCGGGATTTCCGGCGTGGTCGGGCGGTCGACCGCCGCCCCGTCCGAAGACACGCAGGAGCCCGCCCCTACCCCGCAAGCCACGCTTGCCGATAGCGAGATCGTCGACCAGCTCGAACGCCTGTTCGAGGCCGAGCACCTACACCGGAACGAAGACCTGAGCCTGCGCCGACTGGCCCGCAAAATCGGCGTGCCGGACCGGCAGGTCTCGAACGCCATCAACCGCGTGCGCGGGGTCAGCGTGTCCCAGTTCGTGAACGGCTTCCGCATTCAGGAGGCCTGCGAGCTGCTGCGTGACACGGATCGCACCGTGCTGGATATTTCGCTGGCCTCGGGCTTTGCCTCGAAATCCAATTTCAACCGCGAATTCGCACGCGTAACCGGGAAAAGCCCGACGCAGTGGCGTCAGGGCCAGTCATAAATTACTCCGCCGCGCCGATCGTCAGCTCCACAGGCTCCAGCCCGTCGATGCCGCCAGTAATGGTGTCGCCCGCCGCCACAGGGCCGACGCCCTCGGGGGTGCCGGTCAGGATCACATCGCCGGGGCGGAGGTGGTAGTATTTCGACAGGTCCGCGATGATGGCAGCGACATCGTGGATCATCAGGTCCAGCGTGCTGTCCTGCCGCTGCGCGCCGCCTACCTCAAGGTGGATGCGCTGGCTACCGACCGCGAAATCCTCCGCTTTGGTGATCGGCGCAAAGATGGCGGAGTTTTCGAAATCCTTCGACGCGTCCCACGGGCGGCGCTTTGCCTTGGCTGCGGCCTGAATATCGCGCCGCGTCATGTCGAGCGCGCAGCAGTAGCCGTAGACCGCTTTAAGGGCGTCCTCCTTAGAGACGCGGAACGCAGGCGCGCCGATGACAAAGGCCAGTTCCATCTCGTAGTGGTAGTCCGCCGTGCCTGCGGGATACGGCACCTCGGCACCCGTCATCACGGCGGTTGTCGGCGATTTGGTGAAGTAGAACGGCGCCTCGCGGTCAACCTCCGCACCCATTTCGGCAGCGTGCGCGGCGTAGTTGCGGCCCACGCAGAAGATGCGGCCGATCGGGTATTCTGCCGCCTCGCCCTTGACCGGAATGGTCGGATTGGCGGGGAGCGTGAACAAGGTGGCGGGCATCGGCGGCGGTCCTTCTGGGTGTTTCGGCGTCAGCCTAACGCGCCGCCGCGCGGGTGCAAGGGCCCCTACAAATGCCGGTTTTCATGGAACGGCGATCGGAGTACACAAGCCGCCATTCCAGCGAGATTGATATCGTGACCCCAGCCGCCGCCCGCCTGCAAGCCATCCTTGACCTGTTCACCGCCACCGAGGCCGAAAGCCGCCCCGTGGATGCGGTCACTTCCGCCTGGCTGCGCGGTCGCCGTGATATCGGTGATGAGGATCGCGGCACCATTCTGGACACGCTCTACGACCTGCTGCGCCACCGCGCGCGGCTGACGTGGTGGCTGGAGAAATTCGGCCGCGAGGCTACCGCCCGCAACCAGTTCCTTGCATGGCTGGTGCTGGCCGAACGCCGCCCCGCCGAAGAGATCAAGCGCCTGCTGGGTGAAGAGCCGCAGGACGGCTCGCTGCTGAACAAGCTCCACGGTCACACCATGGAGCATCCCGAAATGCCCGAGGCCGTGCTGCTCGAATGCCCCGCATGGGCCGAGCCGTCGCTTCGCGCGCGTTTCGGGGACCGCTTCGCGCCCGAGATGAATGCGCTTCTGACGCCGCCGCCCTTCGATCTGCGGGTCAACCCGATCAAAGCAACGCGAGAAGGCGTGCTGAAGCAACTGTCCAAGCTGGGCCTACCCGCCGAGCCTACGCCCCTCGCCCCGCACGGCATCCGCTTGGCCGAGAAATTCGCGCTCTCCCGCCTGCCCGCGCTGAAAACGGGCGAGGTCGAAATTCAGGACGAAGGCTCGCAGCTTGTCGCGCAACTCGTGGACGCCCAGCCCGGCGACCGCGTGGTCGATTTCTGCGCCGGTGCGGGTGGCAAAACCCTCGCGATGGCCGCGCAGATGAACAACAAGGGCCGGATCATCGCCTGCGACGTGAACGAAGGCCGCTTGAAGCGGTGTTCGGAACGGGTCCGCAGCGCGGGAATGCACAACGTCGAGACAAAGCTCCTCGGATCGGAAGCCGACAAGTGGGTCAAGCGCAAGAAGCTCGGCTTCGACCGCGTTCTGATCGACGCACCGTGTAGCGGCACAGGCACGTGGCGGCGCAATCCCGACACCCGTTGGCGCGACGAAGGGGGCCTCGAACATCTGACCGCCCTGCAATCGCGCATCCTCGCCAGCGCCGCGCGTCTGGTGAAGGAAGGCGGGCGGCTGGTCTATGCGACCTGCTCCATGCTGCTCGAAGAGAATGAGGCGCAGGTGGAGGCATTCCTCAAAGCCTTTCCCGCGTTCAAACTGGTCCCGCTGGCCGAGGTCGCGCCCGATCTTCCGCAGACGGGAGATTATCTGTCCTTGACGCCTGCGCAGCATGACACGGACGGTTTCTTCGCCGCCGTGATGACCCGCACCCCCGCATAAAAGAAAATCGGGCCGAAGCCCGAGTTCTTTATTTTTTCTTGGGTTTCGACGGGTACTGGTTGCCCTTCGTCGTGAACTTCATTGGCCGCGAATTGGGTCGGCTGCTGGAGCGGTTGCCGAACTTCTTTGGCCCCTTGCCGTTGCCCGAACCCGTACCAACGGGCTGGTGCGCAGGGATCAGCTGGTCCGGACGCGGCCCGATCAGATCGGCGCGGCCCATGGATTTCAGCGCCTCGCGCAGCAGCGGCCAGTTGTCGGGGTCGTGGTAGCGCAGGAACGCCTTATGGATACGGCGCTGACGACCACCGCGGACGGTATCAACCTTTTCTCCGCCGCCTCGGCGCACACCGCGCAGCGTGTTGACGCCCGTGTGGTACATCGCGGTCGCGGTCGCCATCGGAGACGGCAGGAAGGTCTGCACCTGATCGGCGCGGTAGCGGTTTTTCTTGAGCCACAGCGCGAGGTTCATCATGTCCTCGTCCGTCGTTCCGGGGTGGGCGGCGATGAAGTACGGGATCAGATAGTACTTCTTGCCCGCCTTCTCGGCAGCGGCGTCGAACATTTCCTTGAACTTGTCATAAGTCCCGATGCCCGGCTTCATCATGACGTCGAGCGGCCCGCGCTCGGTGTGTTCCGGCGCAATTTTGAGGTAACCGCCGACGTGGTGCGTCACCAGTTCTTCGACGTACTCGGGGCTGCGGACGGCAAGGTCGTAGCGCACGCCCGAAGCAACCATGACCTTCTTGATACCGTCGACTTCGCGGACCTTGCGGTACAGCTGGATCAGGTCGTCGTGCGAGGTGTTCAGGTTCGGACAGATGTCAGGGAACACGCAGGACGGCAGGCGGCAGTTCTTTTCGATGTTCGGATCTTTGCAGGCCATCCGGTACATGTTGGCGGTCGGGCCGCCCACGTCCGAAATGACGCCCTTGAAGCCCGGCGTCTTGTCGCGGATCAGTTCGATCTCGCGCAGGATCGACGCTTCGGAGCGGTTCTGGATCACGCGGCCTTCGTGCTCGGTGATCGAACAGAAGGTACAGCCGCCAAAGCAGCCGCGCATGATCGTGACCGACGCCTTGATCATCTCGTAGGCGGGTACTTTCGCGTCCATGTAGGACGGGTGCGGGATGCGCGCATAGGGCAGGTCGTAGACCGCGTCCATTTCCTCGGACTTCAGCGGGATCGGCGGCGGGTTCAGCCACAGATCGCGGTCGCCGTGGCGTTGGACCAGCGGACGCGCGTTACCCGGATTGGCTTCGCGGTGCAGAACACGCGACGCGCGGGCGTAGGCGTCTTTGTCCTTTTCCACCACCTCGAAGGACGGCAGGCGAATGACGGTCTTGCCAGGGTGACGGGTCGCGGCCTCGTCGGCGCTATCGAGGTCATCGGCAGGCAGTTCCTGATAGTCTTCGGGCACCGAGCGGAACAGCGCGACACCACGCACGTCGTCGATTTCCTTGGCGACTTCGCCCTGCGCGATACGGTTCGCCAGTTCGACAATCGCGCGCTCGGCGTTGCCATAGACCAGCAGATCGGCCTTCGCATCTGCGAGGATCGAGCGGCGGACCTTATCCGACCAGTAGTCATAATGGGCAATGCGGCGCAGCGAAGCCTCGATCCCCCCGAGGATTACAGGCACGTCCTTATACGCTTCGCGGCAACGCTGGGTGTAAACGATCGTGCAGCGGTCGGGACGCTTGCCCCCCTCGCCGCCCGCCGTATAGGCGTCGTCGCTGCGCAGTTTGCGGTCCGAGGTGTAGCGGTTAACCATCGAGTCGAGGTTACCGCCGGTCACACCAAAGAACAAACGCGGGCGGCCCAGTTCCTTGAACGCATCGGCAGACTGCCAATCGGGCTGCGAGATGATACCGACGCGGTAGCCCTCGACCTCCAGCAAACGCCCGATCAGCGCCATGCCAAAGCTGGGGTGGTCCACATAGGCGTCGCCGGTGACAAGGATAATGTCACACTCGTCCCATCCGAGCCGCGTCATCTCTGCGCGGGTCATCGGAAGGAATGGCGCTGCTCTTCCGCCAATATACTTGGGGGCCGTCATCATCTGGTTCATGGTATTTTCGGGGAGTTTGCTTCTGTAGCTGATCTGCGGGCGCATATCACAGCCTGCAAAACAACTCAATGTCGGACGGGGCCATACCCCGAGCGCACATTTTTATCGTTCAAATCTCAAATAACTATGCGAGACGCGCGAGTTGACGTAGCAGTTGCGTATGAGCAGCGATCTAAATCTCAATGCAATGAACCACTTCGAGGCCGTTGCCCGCCTCGGCGGGGTTTCGAAAGCGGCCGAAGAGCTTGGCGTGTCTCCCTCTGCGGTCAGCCAGCAGATCAGACAGCTCGAACAGCAGTTCGGAGTCCGCCTCTTTCGCCGCGAAAAGCGCCGCATGACATTGACGCTGGACGGCGAGCGCCTCTTCCAGTCGACGACTCAAGCGTTCCGCCTGATGCGGGACGTCCAGTCGGCCATCAAACGCCAGCGCGAAAACCGGCAGTTCATCCTGCGCGTTTCGCCCTCCTTTGCCGTGCGCTGGCTCGGGCCTCGGGTCAAATCCTTCCTCGACAGCGCGCCGAACTGGGATCTGAGGATCGACGCGGCGCCGGACTTTACCGATTTCGAGACCGAAGTCGTCGACCTTGATCTGCGCTATGGCGAGGGCGGCTGGACCGGCCTTCACGAAGACTGCGTGATGCACGACTGCGTGCTGCCCATGTGCTCGCCCCAATACCTTGCGGAACTCAAACAACAGTCGGACAGCCCCATCGGGCAGCTTCTGAACGCGCGTCTGATCGACTCGGTCAAAACACACTATCGCTGGGATTTCTGGCTGGCGCGTCAGGGCGTGATGGGTGAGCGGCTTGTTTATCCGCTGCGCTTCGACCGTTCGTCGATGGCGCTCCAAGTCGCCCGTGACGGTGGCGGCGTGGTGCTGGAAAGCACGACGCTCGCGATTAACGAACTGGAAAGCGGCGCGCTGGTGCCGCTGTCGAACGCGTTCGAGGTTATCCGCTTCCCCGCCTATTGGATCGTTTGTCCGCCACGCCACACCAGCCGCCGCATTGTCCGTCTCTTCACCGACTGGATGCGGGCTGAAGGTCAGGCGCATGACGCGCTGGTACAACGCGTGCTGGACGGCCTCGGCTGCCGGAGCCGCGATGTGACGGGCCGACAGGTACCCGGCGTCGAATTCATACCCCCTGAAAGCGAATGACCCCCGCCGGAGCGAGGGTCATCAAAGATCAGTAGATCGTCAGGAACGGCAGATACGATATCAGCAATAGCACCACGATCCCGACTGCGTAGAATGGGAACAGCGCCCTGACGACTGACCCTATACTCGTCTGCGCAATCGCGGCCGATATGAACAGTGTCGTCCCGACCGGAGGCGTGTAGAGGCCGATAGCGAGGTTCACGACCATCATCAGGCCCAGCTGCACCAAATCGAGGCCGATGGCGTTCGCGATGGTCACAAACAGCGGGCCGAGCAGCAGAACCGCAGCAGGCAGATCAAGGAAGGTGCCGACGATCAGCATGATGATGTTCATAGCCATAATGACCATCCACGGCTCGCTCAGCGCACTGGTCACCCACATCGCGAGCGTTTCGGGCGTGCGCTCGGCGGTCAGGATCCACTGGATCACGTTCGAAGCCATGATGATGACCATCACCGCACCGGTCATCACACCCGTGTCAATCATCGCGCGCCAGATGTCCTTGAGCTTGAGGTCGCGGTAGATGCCGCCCGACACGAGGAGCGCGTAGGCCACCGCCATCACGGAAACCTCCGTAGGAGTCGCAACGCCGAAGCGCAGGGTGCCAATGACGAAGACAGGCATCGCGAGCGCGGGAAGTGCGTGCCAGAGTTGCGATTTGTAGGCGCGGAAACCTCCGGGGAGTTCAGCGGTCGGCAGGTTCAGCTTCTTCGATACGAAGTAAACGGCGCTGAACATGCCGATACCCAGCATGACACCCGGAACAATGCCCGCAACAAACAGGTCGATGATCGACGTGTTCGACACCAGACCGTAAAGGATCAGCGGGATCGACGGCGGGATCAGCACCGAAACGGTCGAGGAAGACGCGTTGACGGCAGCCGCAAAACCGGCGGGATAGCCTTCGCGGCGTTGCACGGGAATCAGCGCGTTCCCGAGTGCCGATGCGTCCGCTACGGCAGAGCCGGATACGCCGCCAAACATGACCGAGCCGACGATCGAAACCTGTGCCAGACCACCTTTGAAACGGCCAACGAACAGCTTGGCAATATTCACAAGGTATTCGCCGAATTTGCCCGACATCATCAGATTGCCCGCCAGAATAAAGAACGGGATCGCAAGCATCGGGAAGCTCTGCGTCGGCGAATAGAGGCGCTGCGCCATCACAGCCATCGGCTTGCCGTTGGCCCAGAGCGCGATGCCCGTCGCGCCCAGCATGGCTTGGGCGACAGGCACGGAAATGATGAGGAAGATCGGAAAGACCCAGATCAAAAGCTTGACCATTGCGGGCTCCTTTTAGCTGTAGCTGACTTGGCTATCGTCAGCGTTTGCCTGACCGCCGATGATGAGACGCACCACATTCAGCGCGGCATTGATCGCCATGCAGACGAATGCATAATAAAGGCTGAGGTAGCCCCAGTATTGCGTCACGGGGATCTCGGACAGTTTCTGGAATTTCGACGCGTTGATGATCGGTTGGCTGGTGTGAACGACCGTCACCGCAATCGCGCAGATCAGGATATTCACCAGAATGGCGAGCACACGGCGCAGGGGCACCGGAAGCACATAGACCAGAACATCGACCGCGATGTGACGCGCACGAACCGAGGCAATGGCGATACCGCCCGCAACGAGCCACGGGAACAGGATCGAGTGGATTTCGTAGGCCCACGTAATGCCGTCACCGAACACGTAGCGTAGGACGACGTTTACCAAAAGCGCGAGGAATGTCGTCAGCAGCGTGCCGAAGATGATCACCGCGCCCGACCATTCGATGACCTTATCCACGAGGTCCATTGCCTTGGTCAGGAGGCGGCTCATGCCGCCCCCCTCTTTTTGATCCCGCAGGGGGGTCACTGCGCAGCCTCACGCAGAGCAGCGATCAGATCGCCGAACTGGGCTTCGTAGGTTTCATAAACCGAGGCGGTCGCGTCGATGAATGCCTGACGGTCTTCGACTTCAGCGAAGATGGCGCCTTCGGCTTCCATGGTTGCGCGCAGCTCATTGCTTTGGGTCAGCGACAGACCACGCTGGTACCAACCGGCTTCTTTCGCGGCGTTCTCGATGCACGACTGGGTGTCTTCGTCGAGCGACGACCACCACATCAGCGACGCGACGACCGGAGTCGACTCGTACTTGTGGCCGGTCAGCGTGATGTACGGGGTGATCTCGTGCAGCTTTGCCGAGTAGATGTTGGTCAGCGGGTTTTCCTGACCTTCGAACACGCCCGACTGAAGCGCGGTCGGCAGTTCCGACCATGCGAGCGGAGCAGGCGATGCGCCGAGAGCTTCGAAGGTGGCGATGGTCACTTCGTCCGACGGGGTGCGGATCTGCATACCGGCGAGGTCCGCGGGGGTCGGGACGTTCTTGCTGGTGTGGCTGACCTGACGGATGCCGTTGTCCCAGAAGGTGAGGATCTTGAGGCCAGCGTTCTGGGCCTTCTCGTCGATCATCTGGCCGACTTCGCCGTCAACCACGGACCAGACGGTCGGCAGGTCTTCGAACAGGAACGGCAGGCCGAGCATACCGGCTTCGGGAACGATCTGCGAAAGCGGGCCTTGGCTGTTTGCGGAAATCTGGATGATGCCCGCTGCGGTCGACGTCAGCATCTCGACGTCGTTACCCATGGTCGCCGACGGAGCAACGTTCACAGTGGTCTCGCCGCCGGTACAGGCCGGAACCAGTGCGCCGAACATTTCGGCAGCCGCGTAGCGCGGGTTACCCGGGTTCGCACCGTGGGCAAAGATGATCTCTTCAGCAAAAGCAGGTGCAGCGGTTGCCAGAATAGTCGCGCCAAGGATCGCGGTCTTGAAAGTCGTTTTCATTGGTATTCTCCCTATTTGGTACAGGCGGCTCCTCCCCGCCCGGCCGGAAAACTCCGGCGATGGCCCGACATGCGGATGCATGACGGAATTGCGCGCTGACCGCCACCCTCACGATGGCGACCAGCGTTTTTCGTTAGTGGATCAGCGAGCCGCCGTTCACATCGACTTCGGAGCCGGTGCAGTAGGCCGAAAGGTCGGACGCAAGGAACAGGGCGCAGCCTGCAACGTCATCGGCAGTACCGGCGCGGCCCATCGGGATGCCTTCCAGAACCATCGCACGCATCTCGTCGGTCAGCTTGCCTGCGGTGATGTCTGTCGCGATGAAGCCAGGGCAGATCGCATTGAAGCGCACGTTATCGGGCGCACATTCGCGGGCCATGGCTTTGGTCAGGCCGAGGATACCGGCCTTGGCTGCCGAGTAGTGCGGGCCGCCGAAGATTCCGCCACCGCGCTGCGCCGAAACCGACGACAGGTTCACGACCGAACCGGATTTGCGCGAACGGAAGTGCGGGATCAGCGCCTGACTCATGTAGAGAGTGCCGCGCAGGTTCACATCGAGAACCGCGTCATAGTTTTCCGGCTGGATATCCATGATCTTGAGCGGCTGGGTGATGCCAGCGTTGTTCACGAGGATATCGACAGCGCCCCACTTGGCGACCAGCTCGTCGGCCACAGCCTGACATTCAGCTTTATCGGTGACGTTGCACGCCAGACCAACGTGGCCCGACCCCGGCAGGTCGTCGGCAGCGGCCTGCGCCTGCTCGGCGTTCAGGTCCAGAATAGCGACAGTCGCGCCGTGCTCTGCAAAGAGCTTTGCGGTCGCTTTGCCCAGACCACGCGGGGAAGCCCCGCCAGTGACGATGGCATATTTACCGTCAAGAAGTCCCATTGTTTTCCCTTTCGTAAGTGCGTCAGGCTCAGAGCCAGCCGCGGATCTGTTCGGCGACCTTCGCGGTGCTCAGGCCGTACATGTCGTGCAAGGTCGGCAGTGCGCCGGCCTCGAGAAACTGATCGGGGAGGCCGATCTGCCGGAACGTCGGTGTGACGCCAGCAGTCAGGAGAGAGGTAGCAACAGCCTCGCCCAACCCGCCGATCACCGTGTGGTTTTCGGCAGTCACCAAGAGCCGCCCTTTGCGGGCCTCGGTAATGATTGTTTCGGTATCCAGCGGCTTGATCGTCGGGCAGTGCAGCACCGCCACGTCGATCCCGTCCTTCGCCAGCAGTTCGGCGGCGTCGAGCGCGCGCATCGTCATGATGCCGGAAGTGACGACCAGCACGTCGCCGCCTTCGCGGATCATCTGCGCCTTGCCCAGTTTGAACTGGTAGTCAGGCTTGTAGCGGGTCAGTACCGAAGGCACCTTGCCGCGCAACAGACGGGCGTAGACCGGCCCGTTGTGGTCGACCATCGCGGGCACCATCTGCGCCACGTCCGTCGCATCCGCCGGATCAATGATCGTCATGTTCGGCAGACCGCGGAAGATCGCGAGATCCTCGGTCGCTTGGTGGCTAGGGCCGTAGCCTGTGGTGAGGCCCGGCAGGCCGCAGACGATTTTGACGGGGAGGTTTTCCTCGGCAATCGCCATGCAGATAAAGTCGTAAGCGCGGCGCGACGCGAAGACGGCGTAGGTCGTGGCGAAAGGCACATAGCCTTCGTGCGCCATGCCCGCCGCGGCCGAGAACAACAGCTGCTCCGCCATACCCATTTGGTAGAACCGGTCGGGGTTGGCCTGCGCAAAGATGTGCAGGTCGGTGTATTTCGCGAGGTCAGCCGACAGGCCAACAATGCGGTCGTCCTTCGCAGCAACTTCGTTCAACGCTTGACCGAACGGAGCCGCAACGGTGTCATACCCTTCGGCGGCCAGCGACGCGATCATCGCGCTCGTTGCGACCTTGGTTTGCGGAGCCTGACGCGGCTCGTATTTGCGGGCGCGTGCGTTGGCGGTCATGCGGGAGCTCCTTCATCCAGAATGGCCAGAGCCTTGTCCCACTCATCCGCTTCGACGCGGACAAAGTGGGTGATTTCACGGGCTTCGAGGAACGGCACGCCTTTGCACATCGTGGTGTTGCAGATGATGACGCGCGGCTGGGTGCCTTCATGATTGCGGGCCGCATCGAAGGCCGCCACAAGAGCGTCCATGTCGTTGCCGTCGACCTCTTGGGCGAACCAGCCGAACGCGCTCCATTTGGGCGCTTCGGCACCAACGGCCAGTGCGTCACGGGTCGGGCCGTCGGCCTGCTGGTTGTTGAAATCGACGATGCAGATCAGGTTATCCAGCTTCCATTGGGTCGCCGACATAACGGCCTCCCACGTCGAACCCTCGCCCAGCTCACCGTCGGACATCAGGTTATAGACGAACTGGTCGCCGCCCTTGCGTTTCAGACCGAGCGCCATGCCGACAGCAATGCCGAGGCCATGACCGAGCGATCCGCCCGTGATCTCCATTCCCGGAGTGTAAGACGCCATGCCGGACATCGGCATCCGGCTGTCATCCATGCCGTAAGTGTCGATCTCGTCTTCGGGCAGAACGCCCGCCTCGATCAGCGCTGCATAGAGCGCGATCGCGTAGTGACCGATGGACAGAAGGAAACGGTCGCGGCCTTCCCATTCGGGGTTTTCAGGACGCAGGTTCAGCGCATGGAAGTACGAAACCGCCAGCACATCGGCCACGCCGAGCGCCTGCCCGACATATCCCTGTCCTTGGACTTGGCCCATCTGCACGGCTTTGCGCCGGATACCCCAAGCGCGTCGCTCCAGTGACACATTGGCCAGCTGTTTCGCTGTTTCGATTGTCATATTTCCTCCCATCGCGGCGGTAGTCTGCCGCGGTTGAAGGAGAACATGGCCTGCAACCGGCCGGAAAAACAATCAACCTATCTTAAATAGCTGTGAAGTATTTCTAAACTAGAACGCACGTGGTTTTCGTTGGCCGCCCAGAGGTTTTTGTCTACGCCTACAGGTCAACTGCGCCGGAGCGCCCCTCGCATCCGGCCGGAGGAGACGGAGGACATCATGAAACTCGGGCTAGGCAGCTATGCTTACCGTTGGTCTATCGGCATCAAGGATCAGGTTCCGGCCAAGCCGCTAAACGCGTTCGATCTGCTGGATCGCGCATCCGATCTGGGGCTGGAGGTCGTGCAATACGCCGACAACATGCCGCTGGACCGCTACAGCGAAGCCGACCACCACAAGATCTATGAAATCGCGCAGGAAAAAGGTCTCGCGCTCGAACTTGGCACCCAGTGTTTCGATGCCGATCAGGTCGATGAATACGTGGAAATCGGCAAGCGCCTTCACGCGAAAATCCTGCGGGTCGCTCTGGACGAAGCCGACGGACATATCCCCGTTGCCGAACTGGCCGAACAGCTCCGCCCTCGTGTTGATCGTGCCCGTGCAGCCGGTATGAAGATCGCGATCGAGAACCACTTCAACTACCCTTCCCCCCGCATGGTCGAGCTGCTGGACGCGGTGAACGATGACCATCTGGGCGTTTGTCTGGACGTTGCGAACTCGATCTGTGCCAACGAATGGCCGGAAGAGACCATCGCGATGCTTGCGCCCTATGCGATTAACCTGCACCTCAAAGACTACGAGATCACCCCCGATCCCTACGGCGTCGGGTTCCGCATCCACGGCGTTCCGCTCGGCCAAGGGCGCGCGCCGATCGAGTGGACACTTGACCAGCTCAAGCATTGCCCGTCCGATATGAGCGTGATCCTCGAACACTGGCTGATGATTGATGACGCCGGTCTGGACGCGGCGATCTCCAAAGAGCAACCGTGGATCGAACAGACGGTCGCTGCGGCCAAAAAATTTACCGAAGGACGTTAAGATGACCGACGACATTCGCACCAAGAAACTCATCAACGCCCCCGAAGACATCATCTCCCACGCACTTGCAGGCATGATCTCGGCCCACCCCGACATGCTGATGATCGAAGGCGCGACCGGACGCGCTGTCGTGGCCAAGGACGGCCCGCGCGACGGTAAGGTCGGCATCGTCATTGGCGGCGGCTCTGGTCACGAGCCCGCATTCGCCGGTTACGTCGGTCGCGGCCTCGCAGACGCTGCGGCAGTCGGCAACGTATTCGCCTCCCCTTCGCCCGAACAGATCATGGACGCTGCCCGCGCTGCGGATGGCGGTGCTGGTGTCATGTTCCTCTATGGCAACTACACCGGTGACGTTCTGAACTTCGACATGGCCGCTGAAGAATGCGAAGGCATGGGCATCCCTGCCCGCTCGGTCGCAGTGACCGACGACGTTGCCTCCGCACCTGCTGACCGCATTGGCGAGCGTCGCGGGATTGCTGGCGACTTCTTTGTCTTCAAAATCGCAGGTGCCGCTGCTGAACAGGGACGCGATCTGGACGCCTGCTTGGCTGCGGCTCGGAAAGCCAATGACAACTGCCGTTCCATGGGCGTTGCGCTGACCGCCTGCTCGATGCCGCAAACCGGCAAACCGAATTTCCACATCGGTCACGACGAGATGGAAATCGGCATGGGTGTTCATGGCGAACCCGGTATGCGCCGCGGCAAGCTGGAAACGGCAGATGAAGTCACGGACGAACTGGTCGAAAAAATTCTGAACGACATGCCGCTTGGCCAAGGCGATGAAGTCGCCGTGCTCGTCAACGGCCTCGGCGCGACCGGTCAACTTGAGCTTTACATCATCCACCGCCGCGTTGCGCAGATCCTCGACGAGCGCGGCGTCAAAATCCATCACTCGTGGGTCGGCGAATACTGCACCTCGCTCGAAATGGCGGGTGCTTCGGTGACGTTCCTCAAGCTGGACGACGACCTGAAGGGCCTGCTGGACACTCCGTGCCGCACCCCTGCCCTGACCGTCGCGGGCCAACTCGCACCTGCTGGCAAGCGCACGAAACGCGACCACAGCGCAGGCGCCGCAAGCAATGCCATCGACCTCTCCACCCTCGCGGTGGACGGCGAGGTCACGCCCGCGATCTTCAAGACCATGATGCTGAGCGTCGCTGATGCGATCCGCGAAAACCGCGATTGGCTGTCGGAGCTCGACGGCGTCATCGGTGACGGCGACCACGGCATCACCATGGATATCGGCTGGACCGCCGTCCGTGGCGAGATCGAAGGCAAGGATTTCCAGACAATCTCGGAGCTGTCCGAGACAATGGCGAAGTCTTTCCTCGACGCCGTTGGCGCATCCTCTGGCCCGCTCTACGCCTCGGCCTTCCGCCGCGCCGGTCAATCGGTGTCGAGCCGCCTGAACCTTGACGCTGGCGCGCTGGTCGACTGGATCGAAGGCATCTGCGTCGGCATCCAGTCACGCGGCGGCGCTCAGGTCGGGGACAAAACCATGATAGACGCTTGGGTTCCCGCCGTCGCCAAGGCCAAGGAAGCGCTGCAATCCGGCGCCGACCTGAACGGATGCCTCGACGCTGCCATCGCGGGTGCCACCAGCGGGCGCGACTTCACCGCAACCATCGAAAGCCGCCGTGGCCGCTCCGCCAAGCTCGGCGACCGCTCGATCGGTCACGTCGACCCCGGCGCGGCGTCGGCTGTGGTCATCCTGACCGCGATGAAATCGGGCATCTAAGCCTTGCTGGCGCGCGGAATGATCCCGCGCGCCATGCCACCAAACACAAACGTCGGACATATTATGTGCTAACCGCACATTTATTTCCGCCGACCCCTTGCGAGATTTTTTACGAATTACATATTTTGTAATATCGAACTCCTCTGCAAGGACATTCCAGATGAAAGACATTGAAACCGCAGGCACTTGGCTGCTCGGCGACAAACGCGTCAACCGCATGGGCTACGGCGCTATGCAGCTGGCGGGTAAGGGCGCTTTCGGCGAACCACGCGACCGCGACGGCGCGATTGCCGTGCTGCGTGAAGCCATGGAACTCGGCATCAACCACATCGACACCAGCGATTTCTACGGCCCGCACGTCACTAACCACATCATCCGCGAGGCGCTGCACCCCTACGCGGACGATCTCACAATCGTGACCAAGATCGGCGCCCGCCGCGACGCCGAAGGCAACTGGCTGCCCGCGCAATCCAACGACGAACTGACCGCGGCTGTCGAAGACAACCTGCGCAACCTCGGCCTTGATGTGATCGACGTGGTGAACATGCGCTTCATGGGCGGCGGCGCGGGTCATGGCCCCAGCGAAGAACCGATCGCACGCCAGATGGAGCAGATGGTCAAACTGCAAGAGCGCGGCCTTATCAAGCATATCGGCATCAGCAACGTCACCCACGCCCAGACCCGCGTGGCGCGCGAAATGGCGGATATCGTGTGCGTGCAGAACCTCTACAACCTCGCCAATCGCGGCGATGACGAGATGATCGACGAACTGGCAAAGGCCGGAATCGCCTACGTGCCGTTCTTCCCGCTGGGTGGTTTCTCTCCGCTGCAATCGGACGAACTGGCCGCTGTGGCCAAGGACGTGGATGCCTCCCCGCTGCAAGTCGCGCTGGCGTGGCTGCTGCGCCGCTCGCCCAATATCCTGCTGATCCCCGGCACCTCGTCGGTCGATCACCTGCGCGAAAACGTGGAGGCGGCAACGCTGAAACTGGACGACGACGCGATGGCTGCTCTGGACAAGATCGGCAAGTAAAACACCTTCGGGCCGCCCCGCGCGGCCCGTTGTCTCCCCTCGGCAATAGGGTTAGGTTTCCGCACCAACCGACAGGGACGATCGATGCCAAGAACCGGCCTCAGCCAGGAAGAACTCCGCGAACGCGCTTTGGAAGTGACGCTGGCGCAGCTTCGTAAGGTCGGCTCGGAAAAGCTGCGGCTGGTGGACGTGGCCAAGGCGATGGACGTCAAACACACCTCGCTCTATCCGCATTTCGCCAACAAGGCTGCGCTGGTCGATGCGGTCACCGCGAAATGGCTGCTGGAAAGCGAAGAGGCATTGGCCAAGGTCTGCGCGCTGGACCTGCCCGCCCGCGAAAGGGTCGAGCAGTGGTTCATGACCCGCTACACGATGAACCGCGACCGTGCGCTCAATGATGCGGAGGTGTTCCACGCGTACAATCTGGCGAGCGACGCAAAACAGCCCGCCGTTGTCCATCACCTCGCCGCGCTGCGCCAGCAGATGGCAGACTTGATGCATGAGCTTGGCTATGAGGGCGACACCGCGATGGAGCGGGCGCGGCTGATCCTCCGTGCGATGGTGTTTTTCATCCACCCCGCCATGATTGCCGGCCATGCAGAGGAGGACCATTCGGCCCACCTCCGCGAAACGCTCGACTGTCTTCTGAACGGGATGAAGGTCAGGGACTTCTGATCACTTCCGGCGCAGGTGGATCACCGTATCCTCCAGCTGCGCATGCTCACCCTCGGGCGATTTCGCAGGGCGCGTGGCGATCCCGACCTGCACGAATTCCCAATCGTCTTCAGTGGCTTGCAGATCGGTCAGTTCGCTTTCAATCGTGGGGAAGCTTTTGGCGCGTTCCTTCATCTCCTCGCTCGCCCAAGGCGGGGCGGAGGCATGGGCGACGATCAGCAGCGTGCCGCCCTTGGCGACAAGCTTCGAAACCTTGTTCAAAATCTCACCACGTGGAAAGTCGAACGAGGACTGGAAAAACAGCGCCGTCACCAGATCGAAGGGGCCTTCGGGCTGGCGCTCTGTCAGGTCCATCGCCTCGAACGTTGCGGTGCCCTTGAGTTCCAGCGTTTCCGCCCTCCCCCTTGCCCGCTCGCACGCCGTTTCCGAGATATCGACACCCACCGCGTCCCAGCCCTGCTCTGCCAGCCAGATCACGTCGTCACCGTTCGACGACCCGAGGTCCAGCGCCCGCCCCGGTGCCATATCGGTCGTCACCCGCACAAGGATGCCGCTTGGCGTGCCCGAGGATGTGGTGCGCTTGGTCTGGTAGAACTCTTCCCAGTAAGCCTTCGGATCTTCCGTGGTCATGCGACTCTCCTTCATTAGTATCATCGTAAGTTACTTGATTGCGCACCAGTGTCAACATCATGTAACGTAGAAAGTATCTTAACCCGATGGAGCCGCCCTTGCGTCAGGACACCCGCCTATCCCGCCTGCTGCACGTTCTACTGCACATGGCTCACAGCGATGCGCCGATGACGTCGCAGCAGATCGCGGACATGCTGGGCACGAACGCTGTTGTTGTCCGCCGCACGATGGCAGGGCTTCGCGATGGCGGATTGGTCGCGGCGGAGCGTGGTCACGGCGGCGGCTGGACGCTGATCAAAGACACGCAAGACATCACCCTGCGCGATATCTACGCCTGTATCGGAGAGCCGACGCTCTTCGCATTCAACCTGTCGAACCCCGCGCCGCAATGTCTGGTGGAGCAGTCGGTGAATACGACGATTTCCGAAACGCTGGACGAGGCGACCGCGGCGCTACTAGCAAAGTTCGAAAGCATCCGCCTGTCCGACATCCAGACCGACGTGGATGCGCGGCGCAAAGCGGCGGGCTGTTAGGCCGCGACCGACGCCAGAATGCTCTGCACCACCTGTTCGCGCAGCGCGGCTTGGCCCGCCTCGTCGAACAGATCGTTGCCGAAGTTGTAGGAGAACGTCGACTGGTTCGCGACGTTGAAAAAGCTCATCGCCGAGATCTGCCAGTGGATCATCAGCGGTGACAATCCGGTCCGCATCACGCCCTCTTTGACGCCCGCATCGCAGATCCGTTCAATCTGCGTAATCGCCGCCGTGTTGGTTATCATCAGCGATTCCACGTCCATCATGTGCTTCCCGTGATGGATATTCTCGATCATCACGAGCCGGATGAAATCGCGGTTGTTGGCGTGGTGGTCAAATGTGAACTCCACCAGTTTGCGCAGGGCCTCCATGGGCGGAAAACCGTCGAGGTTCAGGTCGCGTTCGGCCTGACGGACGCTGCCGTAGACCTCTTCAAGGACAGCGCGGTAGAGCCCCTCTTTGTCCCCGAAATAATAGAAAATCATACGCTTGGACGTCTGGATCTGATCCGCGATGTCCTGAACTCTGGCACCAGAAAGCCCGTGTTTCGCGAATTCGACCTTGGCCGCCGCGAGGATGTCAGCCTTCACCGCTTCGGGGTCTTGCTTCCACGAACGAGGCTTCTTGGGTGCTGAAATCTTGGGCTCTTTGGTCATAAAAAATACTTTCGTTCAAACGGCTTGCCTGGTCAAGTTTAACCGTCCGGTACATTTGCGTTGACGCAATTAACCGTACGGTTCATTGTGAGGTCAGAATCGCTTTGGGAGGAGCGCCCGCAATGCCGTTGACCGATACAGATCAGGTGCAGACCACAGTCCGCATGGGACTGATCGGCAAAGGTATCGGCCTGTCGCGCACCCCAGCGATGCACATCGCCGAGGCCGAGGCCCAAGGTCTGCGCTGCACCTACGATCTGATCGACACCGACACGTCGGACTATGCAGGCCACACGCTCCGCGACCTTCTGAACATCGCAGAGGACAGCGGTTACGCGGGCCTCAACATCACCTACCCCTACAAGGTCGAGGTCATCGACCACCTCGACGATCTGTCCGACGGTGCGCGTGCGGTTGGCGCGGTGAACACCGTGATTTTCCGTAACGGCAAGCGCACCGGCCACAACACCGACGCGTCCGGCTTCAAAACCGCGTTCGAGATGTACCTCGGCGACAGCGCTCACGATCACGTCGTGCTGATCGGCGCAGGCGGTGCAGGCGTTGCCGTAGCTCACGCGCTGGCCCGCTCGGGCGTTAAACGTCTGTCGATCTTCGACACGGACGAAAAGCGCGCGAACGATCTGTCGGCGCAACTCCACGAGAGCCAGACCGACTGCCTGTCCGAAACCGTGAGCGACCTCGTCGCGTTCCTACGGGATACCGCGCCGGACGGCATCGTGAACGCCACCCCGATGGGTATGGCCAAGCTGCCGGGAACCGCCGTTCCTGCCGAACTTCACAGAAATTCCACTTGGGTCGCGGATATCGTGTATTTTCCGCTTGAGACCCAATTGCTGAAAGACGCGCGCGCTGCGGGCTGTCAGACGATGCCCGGGTCCGGGATGGCCGTCTATCAGGCCGTCCGCGCCTTCGAACTGTTTACGGGTCGGCCTGCCGATCCTTCACGAATGAAGGCGACTTTCGATGCCTTCGACACTCAACCCCGCAGCAATGCGGGATCCTGAACGCCTAAGGGAGGAGACCACAATGGCTTTCAAATTCGCAGCACTCGCAGCAACTACCGCGCTCGTCGCGGGCATGGCCGCTTCGGCCAACGCACAGACCATCCGTTTCGGTCACGTTGATCCGGACGACTGGATGGCATCGAAAAAAGGCGCTGCCGCTCACATCTTCAAGAACATCGTCGAAGGTGAAACCGACCTGACCGTGGAGCTTTTCCCGGCTGGCGCACTCGGCAACGAAGACGAACTCGTCGGTCAGGCCGAAGAGGGCCTCACTCAGGTCGTCATGGTTTCGGGCGCAATGTCCAAGGTCTGCCCCGCGGCTGGCGTTCTCGACATCCCTTACACCTTCTCGTCGGCCACTATCGCGTGGGACGTTCTGGACGGTGAATTCGGTGACGCACTGGCAGAGCACTGCCTTGAGCAGACCGGCCTGCGCACGCTGGCTTACGGTGAAACCGGCTTCCGCAACTTCACCAACAACACCCGCGAAATCCGCTCGCCTGCCGATATGGAAGGCCTGAAGTTCCGTGTTCAGCCGATCCCGCTCTACGTCGAGATGGTTTCGGGTCTGGGCGGTGAGCCGACCCCGATCGCATGGACCGAACTGCCGAACGCGCTGTCGACCGGCGTTGTCGACGGTCAGGAAAACCCCGTTGGCGTGATCTACAACAACGGCCTGCACGAGCTTCAGAAGTACATGACCCTCGACGGTCACGTTTACGCTGCCGACTTCATCCTGATCTCGGATGACTTCTATCAGGGTCTTTCGGACGCCGAACAGCAGGTCGTCGCCAAAGCGGCGCGCGTTGCTGGTAACATGGGCCGCGCGATCCAGCAGTGGGGCACCGCTGAAGGCGTGAACAAGGTTCAGGAAGAAGGCATGCAGGTCTACTCGCCGACCGCAGACGAAATCGCTGCGTTCGCTGAAAAGGCCCAGCCGGCAGTGATCGAATACCTGCGCGGCGAGCTTGGTGACGACGCTGTCTGGATCGACAACCTGCAAGAAGCCGTTTCGTCGGCCTCGAACTAATCGCCTAAATCTATCTCTCCCATGCAAAGAACAGGGGCGCCCACCGCGCCCCTGTTCCCCCAAAGCCCGAAAAGAGCTGCTTTCATGGACACAATTAACCGCATCGTCAGACGTATCTTTGCCTTCGGAGCGGGAACGTCGATGGCCCTCGTGTTTCTCATCATCTTCGTGAACTCGGTCCGTCGCTACACCATCGGCAAGTCGCTGCCGTGGGGCGAGGAGCTTCCGATTTACCTGACGATCTATGGCGTCATGTTCGGTCTGGCCTATGCCTATATGACCGACCGCCACATCCGTTTCACCGTGCTGACGGACATGCTGAGCGCCAAGACCCGCCAGCTTCTGTTCCTCATCACGGACGTCATCACTCTGATCTGCGGCCTTGCGCTGATCCAGTCGGGCTACCAGTTCATGATGCGCCGCGGTGATCGCGACAGCTCTGGCCTGAAGAAAACCGCCGACTGGATCGCCGACAGCACCGGCATCGTCCAGCTCGAATGGATCGGCAAAGTCGGCCCGTGGCAGTTCGCCATTGCCCTTGGCGGCGCGATGCTTGCCGTTGCGGCCTTGCTGCGCCTGATCGAGCGCGCCGCTGAACTGAAGGAGGCCTGAGAACATGGTCTACGTTGTCCTCATCGTCGCCCTGCTGATCGGCGCCCCGATCGCCATTTCCATCATCGCGGCCCTTCTGACGTTCATGTCGATGAACGATGCGCCCTACGCTATCCGCATCGTCGCGACCGAAATGTACAAGAGCCTCAACAGCTACCCGTTGCTCGCCATTCCGCTGTTCGTCCTCGCGGGCGAGTTGATGAACGAAAGCGGCATCACCCAGCGGATCATCGCATTCGCGAACGTCCTCGTCGGCCGTATGCGCGCGGGCCTCGCGATGGTGAATATCTGGGCCTCCGTGATCTTTGCGGGCCTGTCGGGGTCTGCGGTTGCCGACACCTCCGCGCTTGGCCGCGTGTTCATTCCCGAAATGGAAAAGCACGGCTACACCCGCGAATTCGCCGCCGCGCTGACTGCCGCGTCCTCGGTCATCGGCCCGATCATTCCGCCGTCGATCCCCGTCATCATCTACGCGCTGACTGTGACCGGCGTCACCGTGCCCTCGCTGTTCCTTGCGGGCGTCATTCCCGGCATTCTGCTGGCGATTTTCCTGTCGGCCTACGTGATGCTGACGGTCAAAGTTGACAAGGGCGACCAATCCAGCGACCTCGTGAGCACCCCGCCCGCGCAGGCACTGCTCGGCGGTATCCTTCCCCTGCTGATGCCGTTCTTTGTGGTCGGCTCGATCCTGCTCGGCATCGTCACCCCAACCGAAGCGGCCACGTTCGCCGTGGCTTACGCGCTGATCCTCGGTGGCCTTGTCTACCGCAAGATCAGCTTCGCCGCCCTGCCCCGTATCTTCTCGGATGCGATGCGCGATAGCGCCGTGATCCTCGCGATCATTGCCGCTGTGGGCGCTGCGAACTGGCTGCTGACCTACAATCAGGTGCCGAACATGCTGACCGACTGGGTTGTCGGCAATGTGGACAGCAAGACGACGTTCCTGCTGGCGACCATCGTGCTGTTCCTCTTCGTGGGTCTCTTCCTCGAAGGCATCGCGGCCATGCTGGTGCTCGTTCCGATCCTCCACCCCATCGCTGTGTCGATGGGTGTCGATCCGGTGCACTTCGGTATCCTCGTGATCTTCAACCTGATGATCGGTCTGATTACCCCGCCGCTCGGCCTCTGCCTTTTCGTGGCCGAAGGCATTGCTCAGGTCGGCATGGCGAAACTCACCCGCGCCATCCTGCCGTTCTTCTTTGTCGAAGTCCTTGTTCTGCTCATCCTGACCTTCGTGCCCCAGACCGTGATCTGGCTGCCGCAAGCGCTGGGATATTAAGGAGTTATTCCGATGAAAACCTCGATTGCCACCGTCTCCATCTCCGGCACGCTTACCGAAAAGCTCGCAGCGATTTCGGCGGCGGGGTACGATGGCATCGAGATTTTCGAGCAGGATTTCATCGCGCATGACGGCTCCCCCGCCGAGGTGGGCCGCATGGTGCGCGATCACGGGCTGGAGATCACAATGCTCCAGCCGTTCCGCGATTTCGAATGCCTGCCCGAGCCGCTGCGCTACAAGGCGTTCGACCGTGCGGAGCGGAAATTCGACCTCATGCAGGAACTGGGCACCGACCTCATCCTGATCTGCTCGTCATGCCATCCCGCCTCGCTCGGCGGGATCGACCGTGCTGCCAATGACCTCAATGAGCTGGGCGAGCGCGCCAAGGCGCGAGGTCTGCGGGTCGGTTACGAGGCGCTTGCGTGGGGCCGCCATGTCAACGACCACCGCGACGCGTGGGAAATCGTGCGCCGCGCCGATCATGACAACATCGGTCTGATCCTCGACAGCTTCCACACGCTGGGTCGCGGACTGTCGCCCGAAAGCATCCGCTCGATCCCCGGTGACAAGATTTTCTTTGTCCAGCTGGCCGATGCGCCCGCGATCCCGATGGATCTGCTCTACTGGTCCCGCCATTTCCGCAACATGCCGGGCGAAGGCGATCTGGACGTGCGCGGCTTTATGCAGGCGGTCATGGCGGCGGGCTACACCGGCCCGCTCAGCCTCGAGATTTTCAACGACCAGTTCCGCGGCGGCAATGCTCGCACCGTGGCCAAGGATGGCTACCGCTCGCTCATCACCCTGATGGACGACGTGCGCAAAGCCGAACCGGAGGTCAAAGTCGACCTGCCCGCGATCCCTTCTCGCATCGGCGTTCACGGTGTCGAGTTCATCGAATTCACCGCGCGCGGCGATGACGCGGGCAAGCTGGCTGGCCTTCTCGGTTCGCTCGGCTTCGTCCGCACCGCCCGCCACCGCAACAAAGACATCGACCTGTGGCAGCAGGGCGAGATCCGCATCGTCGTCAATTCCGACCCCGAGGGCCACGCCGCTCACGTCTGGAATGCGCGCGGGCTGAGCGTTTGTGACATCGGGCTGCGGGTCTCCTCCGCGCAGGACACCGTGGAGCGCGCACGCGCTCTGGGGATGTCACCCTTTGACCAACCGCTCGGCCCGGGAGAGCTGGACATCCCCGCCATTCGCGGTCTCGAAGGCTCGATCCTGCATTTCATCGACGAAGACAGCGGCCTGTCCCGCGTGTGGGACGTCGAATTCGTGCCGACCGGCGACAAGGCCAAGGGCGCGGGCCTCAAGCGGATCGACCACCTCGCCCAGACCATGAGCTACGACGATATGCTCAGCTGGACGCTGTTCTATTCGTCGCTGTTCGACATGCAGAAATCGCCCATGGTCGACGTGATCGACCCCGACGGCCTCGTCCGTAGCCAGATTGTGGAATCAAAGGGCGGCGAAATGCGCGTCACGCTCAACGGCGCCGAAACGCACCGCACGCTGGCGGGTAACTTCCTTGCGTCGAATTTCGGTGCGTCGGTCCAGCACATCGCACTGGATACAGACGATATTTTCGCGACGGCGAAAGCTCTGGCCGACTGCAAGTTCGAGGTTCTGCCGATCCCCGCGAACTACTACGCCGACCTCGCCAGCCGTTTCGACATCTCGCCCGATCTGCTGGCCCGGCTGAAGGCCGCGAATGTCCTCTACGACGAAGAAAACGGTCGCAGCTTCTTCCAGCTTTACTCTCGCAGTTTCGCGGGCGGCATGTTCTTCGAAATCGTCCAGCGCGGCGACGGATACACCGGCTTTGGCGGCCCGAACGCGCCGTTCCGGATCGCTGCCCAAAAGCGGCTCGGACGGGTCAAGGGCGTGCCTGCGGCCTAATCCTCGCAGGCGCCGAATTTCCTCAGCAATTCAGCCAGATGCGCGACAATGCCGTTGGCTTCAGCGGTCGGTTTTGTCGTCATCCCCAGCGCGCCCGACATGAACGCGCTCTTGACCGGAAACGTCATCAGCGAGCCCGACCGGACCTCTTGCCGGACCACCCCGCGCGAGATGAACCACATCATGTCCGAATTCAGCAGCAGCGCCCGCGCGAACGACAACGTCACGGATTCGAACGCGGGCTGCACATCGTCCAGCCCGATGACGTTGAGGTACGCGTCCACCGCCTCGCGGATGATCGCGCCCTTGTTCGGCAGGATTAGCGGGCTTTTCCGCACGGCGTCGGCGGGGTCGGCATTTGCCATCGGATGCCCCGCACGAGCGACCAGCCAGATCGGATCTTCATAGAGGAATTCGAATTTCAGCCCCGCAAGGTCCGCCGCCGTCGGCATCCGCCCGACCATCAGGTCGATCTCCCCCGCTCGTAGCCGCTCCAGCAGATATTTGTTTGGCCCGGTGAGGACACGGATCTGCGCTTCTGGCCGCTGACGGGAAAATTCCAGCGCGACGGAGGGGAAAAACTCCCCCGCCACCGTCGGCAGAATGCCCACCGAAACAGTGTGCCGCCGATCCTCACCGCCGAGCGATCTGACACCCGCCTCGATACTGTTCATCGCGCTCAGCGCATGGCGCTGGAACGTTTCGCCGGCCGCGGTCAGCACGGTTTTGCGCCCCACTCGATCAAACAGAACCGACCCCAACCTCAGCTCCAATTCGCCGATGGTTTTCGACAACGCGGGCTGCGTCATGTTCAGTTTTCGCGCCGCGCCAGAGATCGTGCCATCCTGCGCAACGGCGAGGAATCCTTCGATATGACGCAGCTTCAGTCCGTTAGGTATGCTCATTTGGTTATGGATAAGGCACGAGAATGAATTTTAACAAGTCATTTTCTTATGTCACCAATACGAAAGGGGGAGAAAACGAGACGAAAGTCGCAGATATGCGCATTGTCGTCGGCCCTCCCCATACGTAAATTAAGAGGACCGACCCGTGGCTGATCATTTCGAAACCGGACAACAAACGCGCCGCCGCATCCTTGGCGATGCGCATGTCGACCGGGCCGAAGCTTGCACGACCGAACTGGACAAACCGTTTCAGGATCTGATCACCGAAGGCGCGTGGGGCACCGTTTGGGCCTCCGATGGCATCACCGACCGCGAACGGTCCATGATCACGATCGCGCTGCTCGCCGCGACGGGCAATCACGAAGAAATCCCGATGCACATCCGCGCCACCGCCCGCACGGGTGCGACTAAGACAGACGTGGCCGAGGCGCTCCAGCACGTCGCGATCTACGCCGGTGTTCCGCGCGCCAATCACGCGCTGAAACTGGCCAAGCAGACCTATCAGGAAATGGAAGCGGAATGACGACAACCCGCACTCAGGTTGCCATCATCGGCGGCGGGCCTTCGGGCCTTCTGCTATCGCAACTGCTCGATCTGAATGGCATCGACAGCATTGTTATTGAACGCAAAAGCCGCGAATACGTGCTGGGCCGCATCCGCGCTGGCGTGCTCGAAGCGGGGTCGGTGAAACTGCTTCAGGACGCAGGTGTCGGGGACCGCATGGCCCGCGAAGGCCAGACCCACGACGGCGTCGAACTGAGCTGGCACGACGAACGCCTACACATCGACCTTAAGGCGCTGACCGGAACGCCGGTGACGGTCTACGGTCAGACCGAAATCACCCACGACCTTTACGATGCCCGCGAAGCGCGCGGCGGTCAGGTGATCCATGAGGCCGAGGTCCAACGCATCGAAGGCGCGGAGACGGACAGCCCCGTTGTCGTCTACCATAAGGACGGTCAGGAACACCGCATCGAATGCCGCTTTGTCGCCGGATGCGATGGCTTCCACGGGCCCGCCCGCAAGGCGATCCCCGACACGCACCGCAAGGAATTCATCCGCGAATATCCCTTCGGCTGGCTGGGAATGCTGTCGCGCACCCCGCCCGCGACCGAAGAGCTGATCTACGCCACCCATGATCGCGGTTTCGCGCTGTGCTCCATGCGCTCGGACGAGATCAGCCGCTATTACGTGCAGGTACCGCTGACCGAAAAGGTCGAGGACTGGTCGCCGGACCGTTTCTGGGACGAACTCAAGCGCCGCATCCCCGCCGATGTTGCCGGAAACCTCGTGACAGAAGGCGAAGTGCTGGAGATGTCCATCGCTCCGCTCCGTTCGTTCGTGTCCGAGCCGATGCGCTACGGCTCCCTGTTCCTTGCGGGTGACGCGGCGCACATCGTGCCGCCGACGGGTGCGAAGGGCCTGAACCTCGCCATCGGCGACGTTTATTACCTGCATCGCGCGCTGGAGCAGGCTATCAAGGACAACAACACCGCAGGCATCGACGGGTATTCCGACACCGCGCTGTCCCGCGTTTGGAAATGTGAGCGTTTCTCATGGTGGATGACGTCCATCCTCCACGATTTCCCCGATCAGGGAGACTTCGAGAAACGGATGCAAAGGGCCGAGTTCGAATACCTCGCCCGCTCGGAAACTGCCCGCAAGAGTCTGGCAGAAAACTACGTAGGGCTACCCTACTGATAAGAACCCCAAGGGAGGAAAACATGAAACTGAAAGCACTTCTCGGCGCCGCCACCGCGCTCACCGTTATCGCACTGCCCGCAGTTGCGCAGGACTACAGCCTCAAACTGCACCACTTCCTCAGCGAACGTTCGCCGGCTCACCAGCAGATGCTGGTTCCGTGGGCCGAGCGCGTCGAGGAACTGACCGAAGGCCGCGTCGATATCGAGGTTTACCCGTCGATGACCCTTGGTGGTCGTCCGCCGGAACTCGTTCAGCAGGCACGCGACGGCGTTGTCGATCTGATCTGGACCCTCAACGGCTACACGCCGGGCCTGTTCCCGCGCACCGAAGTCTTTGAACTTCCGACCGTTTTCGTGAACGACCCGACCGCAGCGAACCTCGCCATGCGCGAGATGTTCGACGAATATCTGGCCGAAGAATACAAGGGCCTCGAAGTGATGTTCCTGCAAGCCCACGCAGGTAACGCGCTCCACATGGTCGACGCCGACGTGCGCAGCCCCGCTGACCTCGAAGGTCTGAAACTCCGCACCCCGAGCCGCACCGGCGCATGGGTGATCGAAGCTCTCGGCGCGTCGCCGGTTGCGATGCCGGTTCCGGAACTGCCGCAGGCGCTCTCCAAAAAGGTCGTCGAAGGCGCGCTGATCCCTTGGGAAATCATCCCCGCGCTCCAGCTTCAGGAACAGACCGACTACCAGATCGAAGGTCCGGACATGACCCGTTTCGGCACGTCGATCTTCCAGGTTTCGATGAACAAGGACGTCTGGGAGTCGCTCCCCGCCGATATTCAGGACGCGTTCCGTCAGGCTTCGAACGAAGAGTGGCTGACCGAAGTCGGCGGCATCTGGCGCGGCGCCGATGACTTCGGCATCAACATGGCGACCGAAGCAGGCAACACCCACGTGACCCTTTCGGCAGAAGAATACGCTGCCTTTGAGGAGCCGATGAACGGTGTCGTCGATCGCTGGATCGAAGAAGCCAACGGCGCCGGTCTTGACGGCAACGGTCTGGTCGAAGCGGCACGCGCGGCCATCGCCTCGCACGCCGAATAACATCGAACCACGGGAACTTTCGCATGAAAATTTTCGCACTTGGTCGCAAGGTGATCGACGGTTGGGCCCTGATGGGGGGGCTCGTCCTCGCGGTGATCGTGCTGGTCAACGTGTGGACCACAGTGGGCAGCCTGATCGGGCTGCCCTTTGCGGGAGACGTCGAACTCACTGAAATGATGGTTGCTGCGGCGGCCTTCATGTTCCTGCCGTTCTGTCAGCTCCACCGCCACAACGTGACCGCCGACATCTTTACCTCGAACATGAACCCGCGGTTTGTGAACATCCTCAACGGGATCGCATCGCTGGTCGCGCTCGGCTTCGCCGCGCTTCTGCTCTGGCGGATGACGTACGGGATGCTCGACACGAAGGAATACAACTATTCCTCGACCATCTTGAGCGTTCCGCTCTGGTGGCCGTATGTGCCGATCCTCGTGTCGCTGGCGCTGCTGTTTATCGCAGCCGTCATCACCACTGCCGAAGACCTTTTCGGAGCTTCCTGATGGAACCAATTACTCTCGGCCTGATCGGACTTGCGGTCCTGATCGGCCTGATCGCCCTTCGTATGCCGATCGCATACTCCATGATTATCGTGGGCGCTGTCGGCACGGTTTCGATCAGCGGCTACAAGATCCTTTTCTCGCAGCTGAAAACGCTCGGCTACGGCCAGTTCTCGATCTACGACCTGACCGTGGTGCCGATGTTCGTCCTGATGGGCGCGCTCGCCACGAAAACCGGCCTGTCCCGAGACCTCTTCCGCGCAGCAAACGCGTGGTTCGGCTGGATGCGCGGCGGCACTGCGATGGCTGCGATTGCGGCTTGTGCAGGCTTCGGCGCGGTCTGCGGCTCGTCGCTGGCGACTGCATCCACGATGGGCAAAGTCGCCCTGCCCGAGCTGGAGCGCTACAACTACTCCCCTGCGCTTGCCACCGGTTCGGTCGCAGCAGGCGGCGTGCTCGGCATCCTCATTCCGCCATCGGTGATCCTCGTGATCTATGCCGTGCTGGTCGAGGCCAATATCGTCACCATGTTCATGGCGGCGCTGATCCCCGGTCTGCTGGCCGTGGCCCTGTTCATCGCGACCATCGCGATCTATGTCCGCCTCGTTCCTGGCTCCGGCCCTGCCCACGGCGCGTCCGATAAGGCAGAGTTCTGGGCCGCGACCCGCGGCGTGATCCCTGTGCTTGTGGTGTTCGGCATCGTGATCGGCGGCATCTATGCCGGCCTCTACAACCCGACCCCTGCCGCAGCGATCGGTGTGTTCGCGGTGTTCATTTACGGCCTGATCCGCAAGCAGATGAACCTCTCCACGCTGGCCTCGTCGATCAAGGAAACGGCAGGCACCACGGGTATGATCTACCTGATCCTGCTGGGGGCCGAACTGCTGAAGATCTTCATGTCCCGCGCGGGCGTGCCCCAAGCCGCTGCCGATATCGCGGTGAACTCGGGCCTGTCGCCGATGATGATCATGATGATCCTTCTTTTCGCGCTGGTTCTGCTGGGCTGCCTGATGGACTCCATGTCCATGATCCTGCTCGTCCTCCCGTTCTTCTGGCCGGTGCTCGTCGCGATGAACGGCGGCGATTACCAGATGGCGGAGGGCGCGGGCTACGGGATGTCTACGATGGATCTGAAGGTCTGGTTCGGCATCTTGGCCCTAGTGGTGGTGGAGCTCGGGCTCATCACACCGCCCGTCGGCATGAACGTCTTTGTGATCTCTGCCATGGCCAAGAACGTACCTATGTTGACGACCTTCAAAGGCGTCATGCCGTTCTTTGCGTCTGAACTCGTTCGCGTCGCTCTCCTGATCGCCTTTCCGGCGTTGACGCTCGGTCTCCCTGCCCTGTTGGGCAACTAACTGAAAAGGCCCGCTATTCCAGCGGGCCTTCTTTTCTTAGATACCATCGTCGAAGGGGCGGAAGTCGTTTGACGCAGCCCGCCGCCACCGTTGCAGATAACCGCCGCGGTCGTCATCCTCGCGCAGCAGGAACCCTTCGGGCATGTACGGATAAACGTCGTCGCCTGTGACCATATCGCGGTCTTTCTCGCGCATCATCAGGTGACGCGGCAGAAATTCACCCGGATGGCTGAGGCCCGCAGCGCCGGTGATATCGGCCAGCGCCTTCATGGTGTTGCGGTGGAAATTCGCCACGCGCTGCGCTTTGTCCGGCACGTTCAGCGCGCGCTGGCGCCATTCGTCCTGCGTTGCAACGCCCGTCGGACAGTGGTTCGTGTGGCAAGCCTGCGCCTGAATGCACCCGACCGAGAACATGAACCCGCGAGCCGAGTTACACCAGTCCGCCCCCAGCGCCAGCGTGCGGGCGATGTCGAAGGACTGCACCAGCTTGCCGCTCGCACCGATGCGGATACGGTCGCGCAGACCCACGCCGCGCAGGGTATTGTGGGCAAAGGTCAGACCCTCGACCAGCGGCATCCCCATGTGGTTCGTGAATTCCAGCGGAGCCGCCCCCGTGCCGCCTTCCTTACCGTCGATCACGATGAAGTCGGGCGTGATCCCCGTCTCCAGCATGGCGCGGACGATGCACATGAACTCACGGCGGTGCCCGATGCACAGCTTGAAGCCCACGGGCTTGCCCTTCGACAGATCGCGAAGCTGCTGGATGAAGTCCATCATCTCCAGCGGCGTATCGAAGGCCGAATGGCTGGCGGGCGAATGGCAATCCTCGTTTGCGGGGATGTCACGCGCTTCAGCAATCTCTGGCGTGATCTTCGCGGCGGGCAGCATACCGCCCTGCCCCGGTTTCGCGCCTTGGGACAGCTTGAGTTCGATCATCTTCACCTGATCGTCCGCAGCCAGCGCCGCGAACTTTTCGGGATCGAAACGACCGTCGTGGGTGCGGCAGCCGAAGTAGCCCGTGCCGATCTCGAAAATCAGATCGCCGCCGCCTTCACGGTGATAACGGCTGATCCCGCCCTCGCCCGTGTCATGCGCGAACCCGCCGATCTTCGCGCCCTTGTTCAGCGCGGAGATGGCGTTGGCCGACAGCGCGCCAAAGCTCATGGCCGAGATGTTGTAGATCGACGCGGAGTAAGGCTTCGCACAATCATTACCGCCAATCAGAACGCGGAAGTCGGAGTCCGCGATCTTCTTGGGTTTGATCGAGTGCGTCATCCACTGATAGCCGGAATCGTAGACGCGCTTCTTCGTGCCAAATGGCCGCTTGTCCTCGACGTCCTTGGCGCGCTGATACACGATCGCCCGCGCTTCGCGGCTAAACGGCACCTCTTCGTCATCGCCTTCGATCAGATACTGGCGGATCTCGGGGCGGATGGTTTCGAACAGGTACCGGAAGTGACCAATGACGGGATAGTTGCGCAGCACCGCGTGCCGCGACTGGAGCATGTCGTAGATGCCCACCAGCATGAAGATCCCGCTGAGCGACCCGATCGCGTAGGACCAATCGTGCCAGACGGGGAACGCGAAACAGACGATGGTAATCACGACAGTGATCGCAAATACCAGATAACGGGCCAACATAGCGGGCTCCTTTATGCTTTTTCTTCCGGAAGCGAGGCGACCAGTTCCCTGACACGCTCGGCGTTGTCCTTGGCGCAGGTCAGATCGCGGTTGATCCGGTTATTTTCAAATCCGATGCGGGCTTTGCCGCCCATCTTGCGCGCTGCGAGAAGACAGTCGGTTTCCTCTGCGCCGAACGCGCAGACCGCCCAATCAACGTAGGGCAACATGGTCAGGAGTAAATTCGCAGGCTTGCCGAGGTCCGACGGCGTCGACCGTTGCCCCGGCGCATAGCGGCCCAGAACGATCAGCGCTTGCAGATGGTCGGACGGCACGATCCCGTCGGCCACCATATCCGCCAGCTTATGCACGTCCCCCGCGTCATAGAGGATATGCTGCACAGCCGTCCCTGCCGCATGGGTGTCGTGGTAGAAACGGCGCAGCACCTTGTCATCCTGCCCGACGATCATCTCGCGCACGGCAATACTGACGGCTTCGGCGTCGACATCGGCAACCAGCTGGCGCTGCTCTTCGGGGGTGTAGCGCCCCACGGCCTCGGTCGTGATCTGCACGTAGAAATCGGGCAGCTTCTGCTTGGTCTCCGCGATCAGCTCGCGATACGCACCTGCGTCCAGAACGTGCTGCTGGCCCGCGTCGCGGACATGGGCGTGGATGCCGTCGGCGCCCGCTTCTTTGCAGGCAACCGCACAGGCCACCGTCTTGGCAATCGTCACCGGAACGGCGGAGTGGTCTTTGGTCGTCAGCCGCGCCCCATTGGGCGCGACCATGATTTGCGGAAGGGGTCGCATTATTCGGCCAGTGCCTTTTCAACTGCGCCCGACAGCTTGGAGACAAGCTCGTCGATCTGCGCGTCTTCGATGATGAACGGCGGCGCAAGCAGAACGTGGTCTCCGCGCACCCCGTCGATGGTGCCGCCCATCGGGTAGCAGACGAGGCCCGCGTCAAAGGCGTTCTTCTTGATCTTGGCGTTCAGTTTGCGCGCCGGGTCGAACGGTTCCTTCGTGTCGCGGTCGGCCACGAACTCCACCCCGCGGAACAGGCCGCGACCACGGATGTCGCCCACATGCGGGTGCTGGCCGAATTCGGCCTCCAGCGCCGCTTGCAGCTTTTCGCCCTGCGTTCGGACGCGCGCCAGAAGGTCGTTTTCTTCAATTTCCGACAGCACGGCATTCGCCGCAGCCGCCGCCATCGCGTGACCCATGTAAGTATGACCGTGCTGGAAAAAGCCCGACCCGCTCGCAATCGCGTCGTAGATTTTGCCCTGCACCATCAGCGCACCAATCGGCTGGTATCCCGCGCCGAGGCCCTTTGCGATGGTGATCATATCGGGTGAAATGCCGTCTTCCTGACACGCGAACAGATAACCCGTCCGGCCCATGCCGCACATAACCTCGTCGAGGATCAGCAGGATACCGTGCTTGTCGCAAATCTCGCGGATACGCTTGAGGTAGCCTTTGACCGCAGGCACCGCGCCCGAGGTCGCGCCCACAACAGGCTCCGCGACGAATGCCATGACGCTCTCCGCGCCGAGGCGTTCGATCTCTGCCTCCAGCTCGTTCGCAACGCGCAGGCCGTAGGCTTCGACCGTCTCGCCGTCTTCGCGGCCACGGTATTCGTAGCAGGGCGAAATGTGCGAGGTCTCGACCAACAGCGGCGCGAACTGCGCGCGGCGCCATTCATTGCCGCCGGTAGCCAGCGCGCCAAGCGTATTGCCGTGGTAGCTCTGACGGCGGGCAATAACGCGGTGACGCTGGGGCTCGCCGATCTCCATAAAGTACTGACGGGCCAGCTTGATCGCCGCCTCGACAGCTTCGGAGCCGCCTGACACCAGATAGACGCGGTCGATGCCTTCGGGCGCAGCGGCGGTCAGACGGTCCGCCAGACGCTCCGCCGGATCGGAGGTGAAAAAGCCCGTGTGCGCGAACGCGACCTGATCGAGTTGCTCATGCAGGGCCGCGCGAACGCGGGCGTTGGAGTGACCGAGGCACGACACAGCCGCGCCGCCCGAACCGTCCAGATAACGCTTGCCCGAGGCATCGATCAGATAACAGCCATCCCCCGCGACGGCAGTGGGCAACTGGCCGCGCGTTGAACGTCCGAAAATGTGGGTCATGTGTCAGTTCCTTACGACATAAACCGATTGTTTGGCGTGGCGGACAACGCGGGCCGCATTCGGGCCGAGCAGATAGTCCGAGAACTCCGGTCGCAGCGCGCCCATGACAATCGTGTCCACCGCCAGCTTGTCGGCCGCGCGGAGGATTTCGTCATAGACCGTGCCGTGGGTGACGTGCGGACGCACGTCGATCCCGTCCGGAATGTTGGTGTTCACCCAGGACTTCAGCTTGTTGCCGAACGCCTTGAGCGCATCTTTTTCGAAGTCCTGTTTGAAGAACCCCGACACCTGCGCCATGCCGAAATCGGGCAGCACGGCAATGATGTGCATCGTGCCGTTGTCGTCCAGCAGGCGGAGCGCTTCTTTGAGAGGCGACAGCGATGCCGCCTCTTCGCTCAGGTCCACGGTGAGTAGGATTGAGTTAGCCATGTCCGCGCCCTCCTCAGAATGCGGGTTTCGTCTGGCGACGACGCTGCATCACCACGACAAGCGCCAGAAGCAGAACTGCAGGGATCCAGAAGATCTGCTTGGGCAGACGGTCCGCCGGATGCAGCAGGCTGGTCACTTCGACCCGCTCGTCCATGTAGAAGTCGAAGCCCTGAAGCTGCTGCTGGTACGGCGTGCCGAACATCGGCTCTTCCATATAAAGGTTGTCACCTTCCGGCATCAGGAACAGACCCGCCGCATCGGCGCGGCCCGTCGCGGGCTCGTCTTCGGTGACGGTGTGCACCAGCGTCAGCTCGCTCGGGCTACCGTCGATGAACGCAGGGCCAGAGACGACAAAGCGGATGGTGTCGCCCACGCTCGCCTCGTCAAAAGCCTGCGCCAGTTGGGTCGGCGGCAGTTCTTCGAAACGCGGCTGGATGCGGTCGAGCCAGAACCCCGGCACGAACAGCGTGAACGCGACGAGCAGCAGCGCGGCGCTTTCCCACTTGCGCGACGCGGCGAGGAAATAGCCCTGCGTCGCCGCTGCGAACAGCAACATCGCAACCGTTGCCACACAGAACACCATGATCGCTTGCAGGATGCCCGCGGTCGTTCCCAGATCGACGCCATACAGAATAAGCGTCGGGTTGTAGATGAACAGGAACGGCAGCGCGACGGTCCGCATCGAATAGAAGAACGCGGTAAAGCCCGTCTTGATCGGATCGCCGCCCGACACAGCCGCCGCCGCAAAGCTGGCGAGGCCGACGGGGGGCGTCACATCCGCCATGATGCCGAAGTAGAACACAAAGAGGTGCGCCGCGATCAGCGGAACGATCAGACCTTCCTGCGCGCCAAGCTGCACGACGACCGACGCCATCAGCGACGACACGACGATATAGTTGGCCGTGGTCGGCAGACCCATACCGAGGATCAGCGAGAACACACCCACCAGCAGCAGCATGATCATCAGGTGGCCGCCCGAAAGCATCTCCACCAGACCCGCAAGCTCGGTGCCGATCGGGGTTTTGGTCACGGTCGCCACGATGATACCCGCCGCAGCCGTCGCCACACCGATACCGATCATGTTGCGCGCGCCGGTGATCATGCCATCCACGAGGTCGATCAGACCCGCACGGAACGCGAGGCCAACGGACTCGCCGCGGAACATCGCCTTGAGCGGACGCTGGGTGATGATGATCGCGAGCATCACGGCCACAGCGTAGAATGCCGACTTCGCCGGAGACTGCATCTCCACCATCAGGAACCAGACCAGAACGAGGATCGGCAGCAGGTAGTGCAGACCGGTCGGGAAGACTTCCTTGACGGTCGGCAGGGTGAACTTGCCCGAATTCGGATCGTCCAGCGTCAAGTCCGGATGATGCGCAGCGGTGCGGACCATCAGAATGTAGGTCACGATGATCGCCGCCATGATGATCCAGCCCGAAATCGCCGGAGCCGCGCTTTGCAGCGTGCCGACCGCCCAGATCAGCGCGTAGAAGGCAGCGCCCGCCACGACGAAACCGATCGCGATTTTCAGGAACATCTTACCGAGGTTCGCCGCAGCACCCAGCGCAGGCATATCGCGCTTCAGCGCTTCGAGGTGCACGATGTAGACCAGCGCGATGTAGGAAATCACCGCCGGAATAAAGGCGTGCTTGATGACCTCGACGTAGGAAATGCCGACGAATTCCACCATCAGGAACGCCGCCGCGCCCATGACGGGGGGCATGATCTGGCCGTTGACCGAAGACGCAACCTCGACCGCGCCGGCCTTTTCGGACGAGAAGCCGACCTTCTTCATCAGCGGAATGGTGAAGGTACCAGTGGTCACAACGTTCGCAATCGACGAGCCCGAAATCAGGCCGGTCATCGCAGAGCCGACGACCGCCGCCTTCGCAGGACCGCCGCGCAGCGCGCCAAGGCCCGCAAACGCCAGCTGGATAAAGTAGTTACCCGCACCCGCCTTATCGAGGATCGCGCCGAACAGCACGAAGAGGAACACGAACGCCGTCGACACACCCAGCGGAATGCCGAACACACCCGTGGTATCAAGCCATTGCGCGTTCACGATAGCGGTGAAGGACAGACCCGCGTGCTCAATGATATCGGGGATCAGCCAGCCTTGGCCCATGTAGGCATAAAGCAGGAAGATCGACCCGACGATGGTCAGCGCAGGCCCCAAGGCGCGGCGCGACGCTTCGAGCAGAAGCAGGATACCCACCGAACCGATGACGATCTGCGGCGTGGTCGGCAGACCCGACCGCGCGGTCATCGCCAGTTCGCGGGAGAAAAGGAACACGTAGAACGCACAGCCCGCGCCGACGATGGCAAACACCCAGTCGAGCAGCGGAACGCGATCACGCGGGGAGGACTTCATCGCCGGATAGGCGAGGAAAGCCAGAAGAATGGCAAAACCGAGGTGAACGGGACGCGTCTGCGACGAGTTCAGAACGGGAACCCAAGCGCCGAACCACAGCTGCGGCTGCGCGATCCAGAGCTGGAAGAGCGACCAGGCAAACGCCGCGCCCGAGATAAAGAGCGCAACCGCCCTGTTGGTCGGATTACGACCGCCCGAGTCCGTGCTCGCAACGAGGTCCTGTAGCTCGTCGTCCGAGAAGGTCCGGTTCTGTTTAGTCTCTGCGTCACTCATTCAAAATGCCCCCGTCACGCTAGCAAAACAGGCCGCCGCCAGAAGCAGCGGCCTGTCAAATTCGATCAGCCGTGAATTAGTCGATCAGACCGGCTTCGCGGTAGTAGCGCTCTGCACCCGGGTGCAGCGGAGCCGACAGACCGTCGTTTGCCATCTGCTCGGGGTCGAGGTTCGCGAACGCCGGGTGCAGCGAACGGAAGCCGTCGATGTCTTCGAAGACAGCCTTGACCAGCTGGTAGACAACTTCTTCGTCAACAGCAGCCGAGGTCACGAGGGTCGCGCCAACGCCGAAGGTTTCGGTGTCTGCGTCGTTACCACGGTACATGCCGCCCGGAATGGTGGCGGTACGGTAGTAGGGGAACTCTTCCACGAGGCCGTCGATGACATCGCCGGTGACGTTCACGAGGGTTGCGTCACATGCGGTGGTGGCTTCCTGAATCGAACCCGACGGGTGACCGACGGTGTAGACCATGGCGTCGATGTTGTTGTCGCACAGTGCCTGCGACTGCTCGGCAGCCTGAAGCTCCGAAGTCAGCGCGAAGTCGTCCATGGTCCAGCCCATAGCGTTCATCACGACTTCCATCGTGTCGCGCTGGCCCGAACCCGGGTTGCCGACGTTGACGCGCTTGCCCTTGAGGTCTTCGAAGTTGACGATACCAGCGTCGGCACGGGCAACAACGGTGAACGGCTCGGGGTGGATCGAGAAGACCGAACGCAGATCCGGGTTTGCACCGGCTTCAGCGAGCGAGCCTTCGCCGTTGTAGGCTTTGAACTGGACGTCCGACTGTGCAACGCCGAATTCCAGCTCGCCCGAGCGGACAGCGTTCACGTTGTAAACCGAACCACCGGTCGACTCGACGGCGCAGCGGATGCCGTGCTCGGAACGGGTCTTGGCCATCATGCGGCAGATCGCGCCGCCGGTCGGGTAGTAAACGCCGGTGACGCCGCCGGTACCGATCGAGATGAAGTCTTGTGCAAACGCCGGTGCGCCTGCCACTGCCAGAGCGCCTGCGAGCGCAATGTTCGTGATTTTCATGTTTCTCTCCTCTGAAGGCTCATCATTTCGTGATGAGTATGCGTTTGTGATAACAAGCCATTCAGATAATGCAAATGTATTATTTTTTGTTTATATAAGCGCAAAATGCGCAACAAAACGAACGCATCAGGGGGTCTGGGATATGGAAAAGTACAAGGAAATCCGTCAGCTGCTTATAGGAGTTGTGGAGGACGGCACCCCTACACTCTCTTCTTTCGCGGCATGGATCCTCGATCACCTGAACGATGTCGCTTTCCAATCGATTCGCGGGCTTGCCACCATGGCGGAGGTGAACCCCAACACCGTCACACGCCTCGCGAGAGAATTGGGCTATGACGGATACGAAGCCTTTCGGCAAGACGTCCGCTCGCTTTTGAACCGCCCCCGCTCGCAATACAGCGACCGCGCGCAGGCGCTCAGCCAGAAGACCGGTTCGGACATCTGGCAGGAGGCTCTGTTCTCAAGCTGGACCAACGTCGAGACGCTTTTCACCCGCGAGGCGCTGGCGACCTTGGACGAATGCGTCGATCCGCTGCTGGAGGCGAAAAAAGTCTATTCGCTCGGCGTGCGCAGCTGCTTTTCCATTGCGCACTACTTTAGTTACGCGGGCGCGATGGCATTCGACAATTTCGTCCACGTCCCCGCGATGCCCGGCGCGATCCTCGACCAGATCAGCCGCGCCACGCCCGACGATATCGTTGTTGCGATCACCTATGAACACTATTCATCCGAGGTCGTCCGCGCCTGCCAGGTCGCGCGCGACGCAGGCGCGCGGGTTCTGGCACTGACCGACAGCTACCAGTCCCCCATCGCCATCGGCGCGTGGAAAGTCATTCGCCTCCCCATGAGCGGCCCGCAACTGATGCCCTCGCTGACCACGGCGTTCATCACCTGCGAACTCCTTTTGTCCGCCATGACCGCCCGCAGCCCGAACGCGGCAGAAAACGTCGCGAAGTTCGAAAGCGCGATCAGCCACTACGGTGGATACTTCAAGGACTGAGCTTGGGGGCTGCTCCAGCCTTTCGGGACGCGCGAGGCAGGGTAGACTTGCAGTATGGCCTAGCGGCCATAGCCTCCGGCGGAGGTATTTTTATCAGAATGAAGCGGTAACGCTGCGCCCGGTTTTTCAAAGCGGGTTGCTTTCATGCAGGGACAGGCATATGTGCGCCGCACCGGTCGCAGCCTACCCGGTCAACAAAACAAGGGGAAAATGATGAAAGTAGCTGTTGTCTGCTCCGGCGGACTGGATTCCGTATCGCTGGCCCATGTTGTTGCCGCCAGTGGAGATTTGAGCCGTTTGATCTCGTTCGACTATGGCCAGCGCCATAGCAAGGAGATTGACTCGGCTGCGGCCTGCGCCAAGCGTTTGGGCGTGCCGCATCATGTGATCGACTTGCGCTCTGTCGGGGCGAGCCTCACGGGCTCGGCGCTGACCGACGATGTCGATGTGCCCGACGGGCATTATGCCGAAGAAACCATGCGTATCACCGTGGTGCCGAACCGGAACGCCATCATGCTGACGATTGCCTATGGCATCGCGGCGGCGAACGGGGACGACCATGTGGCGACCGCTGTGCATGGCGGCGACCACTTTATCTATCCGGACTGCCGTCCCGCCTTTACCGAGGCGTTCGATGCCATGCAGAAGGCGGCGCTGGACGGGTATGCGGACGTGAGCCTTTACACGCCGTTCGTGCGTCGCTCAAAGGCGGATATCGTGACCGAAGGCGCCAAGGTGAACACGCCGTTCGCGGAGACGTGGTCCTGTTACAAAGGCGGTGAGATCCATTGCGGGCGTTGCGGCACCTGTGTCGAGCGGCGCGAAGCGTTCCATCTGGCGGGCGTCGAAGATCCGACGCCCTATGAAGATCCGGACTTCTGGATCAAGGCCGTCGAAGAGCGGGGACAGGGCTGATGTTCCGTATCTCCAAGGAATTCCATTTCTCTGCCTCGCACCAGCTGACGCACCTGCCGGACGATCACCAGTGCGCGCGTCTGCACGGGCACAACTATATCGTCGTCGTGGAGTTGGCCTCGGCCACGCTCAACAGTGACGGGTTCGTGCGGGACTATCATGAGCTGAAGCCGCTCAAGACCTATATCGACGACACCTTCGATCACCGTCACCTCAACGACGTGATGGAAGGACACTCGACCGCCGAAAACATGGCCAAGCATTTCTTTGACTGGTGCAAAGCGCGCTGGCCCGAGACCTCGGCTGTGAAGGTGTCCGAGACGCCGAAGACTTGGGCAGAGTTCCGGCCATGAGCAATCTGCGCATCGCCGAAATCTTTGGTCCCACCGTTCAGGGCGAAGGCGCGCTGATCGGCGAGCCGACGGTGTTCATCCGCACAGGCGGCTGTGATTACCGCTGTTCGTGGTGCGACTCCATGCACGCGGTGGATAGCGAGTATCGCCACACGTGGCTGCCGATGACCGACGAGGCCGTCTGGTCCGAGGTGCGTGACCTGTCGGGCGGCGTGCCGCTGACGGTGTCGATCTCGGGCGGCAATCCGGCCATTCAGGATTTCACCGGCGTCATCGCTTTGGGGAAGGCCGAGGGCTATCGTTTTGCCTGCGAGACCCAAGGCTCTGTCGCACGTCCGTGGTTTGCCGATCTGTCGATGCTGGTCCTGTCGCCCAAGCCGCCGTCGAGCGGTGAGACCGTCGATTGGGACATGTTCGCCGAGTGTGTCGCCGCCGCCAAGGACGCGCCGCGCTGCATGAAGATCGTCATTTTCGACGACACCGATTACGCGTGGGCCAAGGACGCCGCCGCGCGGTATCCGGATATGCAGCTTTATCTGCAACCGGGCAATCCGATGGTCGATCCCGATAGGCCGGTCGATCTGGAACAGACCACCGAGCGGCTGGAATGGCTGATCGACAAGGTCACTGCCGACCGTTTCTTCCGCGCGCGGGTTCTGCCGCAGCTTCACGTGATGGTGTGGGGCAACAAGCGGGGCGTCTGACGGGCGCCCCTGCATTCCCTGTTGTACTCTGCCGATAAGAGGCAGAGAAACAGGGACAAGTTTCGCTTGTGAGAGCTCGCCTTGCACTTTGTGGTCTACGTCAATGGCATCGTGATGGTGTTTCTGGCTGCCTTGATGGGGCTGGATGCGCTCTTCTTCCGCGAAACCGCCGTACACTTCCTGACGTCGGCGGTGATCGTGGGCTGCGTTGGCGGGCTGATGGCGGTTGCCACCGCGCACCGCCGCGACCGCGTCCACAGGCTGCACCTTTTCCTGATGACATCCTCGGTCTGGCTGATCGCCGCGCTGGTCGGTGCGATCCCGCTGGAGTTCTGGGGCATGCACGCCATCGACGCCATTTTCGAGGCGATGTCAGGCATCACCACCACAGGTTCGACCGTGATGAGCGGATTGGACCAGACGCCCAAGGGCATCATTTTCTGGCGGGCGTTGTTGCAGGCGCTCGGCGGGGTCGGGTTCATCGTGACGGGCATCGCGATGCTGCCGTTCCTCAAGGTCGGCGGGATGCAGCTTTTCCGCACCGAAAGTTCGGACAAGGGCGATAAGGAGGTGCGCAATGCCGCGACCTTTGCTTCCTCTACCCTGAAAATCTACGTCTGCCTGATCGCCATTTGCGCGCTGCTGTACCTCGCGGGCGGGATGAGCGGGTTCGACGCGATCACCCACGCGATGACGACGCTTTCGACGGGTGGGTATTCGGGCTACGACGCCTCCTTCGGCCATTTCGAGAGCGCCTATCTGCAATGGGTCTGCACGCTGTTCATGCTGCTCGGGGCGCTTCCTTTCGCGTGGTACATCCGCTTTATCCTGCGCCGCACCGTGCGGTCCGAGCAGGTGAACGCGATGCTGATTTCGTTGACAGCTGTCATCCTGCCGATGTCCGCGTGGCTGGCGCTCCACCAGCAGATCGACCTACTGACCGCGCTGCGGATGGTGGCGTTCAACGTGATTTCTGTCGTGACGACCACGGGCTACGCGACCACCGATTACACCCTTTGGGGACCGTTCGCGGTGATGGGGTTCTTTATCCTGACGGCAACGGGCGGCTGCACTGGCTCGACCGCAGGCGGGGGCAAAGCAATGCGTTGGCTGATCGCTGCGCGGGCCATCTGGGCATCGCTAAAGAAGGTGCGCAGCCCGAACCGCATCTCAGAGGTCTACTTCGAAGGCCGCCGCGTCGAGCCAGACGTCATGAGCGGTGTGGTCTCGTTCCTCGTGTTCTACGCCATCACCTTTGGCCTGATGTCTGCCGCGCTCACCATGCTGGGGCTGGACCTGTCGACGGCGACCTCGGGCGCGCTCACCGCACTGGCCAACGTCGGCCCTGGCGTGGGTGACATCATCGGGCCGGCGGGCAACTTCGCCACGCTGTCCGCGCCGGTCAAAGCGGTCCTAACCTTCGGCATGTACCTCGGCCGGTTGGAGATGCTCACCGTCTTTGTCCTCTTCACCCCCCTTTTCTGGCGGGAAGTTTTGGTCGACACGCGCAACTAGAACGTTAATCATAGAAAAGTATTTCAGTGATTGAGGTTTATTGCGATGGACGCCTCGGATTTTTCCGCGCTCGACTCCCATTTGATTGACGAACCTTCCTTTTGCGAAAAACTCCGAACCGAGGCCGAGGCGCAACTGGCGTTCTTCCGCAGATCGCTGAGGGCCGATGGCGGGTTTGACCTGCTGGCGTTTGACGGCACCCCGATCACCGGGCAGGACCAAGGGCTGACAGGCACCGCGCGGCACGTCTATTCCTACGCGCTCGCCAAATCGACGGGCCACGCAGATTGCGATGACATGATCGACGCGGGCCTGACGTGGCTCGACAGCCATTTCCGCGACAAGGCCCACGGCGGTTTTTACTGGACGCTGAATGGCACCGAACCGACCGTCGATCACAAAATGGCCTATGGGCACGTCCATGTGCTGCTCGCCGCATCCGCCGCAACGCAAGTCGGTCATCCGCTTGGCCCCAAACTGCTGGAGGATCTGTCGGACCTCCTTCTGAACCGTTTCATGGACAGCTCCGCCGGTCTGCTGGCCGACGAGTTTTCCCGCGATTGGAGCTATTGCTCCGCCTACCGCGGCTATAACGCCAACATGCACGGGCTGGAGGCATACCTCGCCGCCTATGAAACCACGGGCGACACGGGTTTTCTGGCCCGCGCCGAACAGGTGATCGACTTTTTCGCGAACCGCATCGCGCGGGCAAACCACTGGCGGGTGATCGAACATTACGATGCCAACTGGTCGCCCGACATGGACTACGACGGTCATTTCGCGCTGACCCCGCGCGGCACGACACCGGGGCATTCGTTCGAACTGGCGCGGCTGATGATCCAGTATTGGGACCTCGCCGGACAGCCGCGGGGCGACCTCGTTTATGACGCGCGCAACATCATCGACACCGCGCTGGCCGATGCTTGGGATGATGACGGCGGCATTTCATATACGCTCGACTACGATGGCCGCATCCTGAACCCCGCCCGTTACTGGTGGCCCGTGACCGAAGCGATCCTCGCGTTGCAGGCGCTCATCAAGGTCGCACCGATGCCCAACGACGAAGGCCGTTTCCGCAGGCTCTGGGACGAGGCCGAGGCGCTGTTTATCGACCACGACTATGGCGGCTGGTTCCACGAGGTCGCGCCCGACGGCACCCCGACCGAGGCGACGGTCCGCGGCAAGCCCGATCTTTATCATTCGATCCAGGCCGCGATCCTGCCCGCGCAAAAGGGCGTGACGCGCATCATGAGCGCGTAAATCGGATATTGCTCCGCCTGCTTCGAGGATTATGTTGGCCCTCGGAGGTACATCCAACCGATGCCCAAAACCCGCGCCCATCAACACGTCGCTCGCGCTGTCTGGTTCAGCATCGGCGTCATCATGATCGTGCTTGCGGTCATCGGCGCGGTCCTCCCGATCATGCCGACGACGGTGTTCGTGATCATGGCGGCATTCGCGTTCGGCAAATCGTCACCGGCGATCGAGGCGTATCTGCTCAACCACCGCTATTTCGGCCCGATCATTCAGGACTGGCGCAAGTACGGGGCCATCGTGACCTGCCCCTTTTCTCAGGGCCACTTGTGAGAAGAGCCTGTTCCCCTTTTGTGTGCCATCATTCGGCTGCGTGAGCAATGGGCGCAGGCGCGGAGCCATCAGGTAGCTCAAGCGTCGGTGCCCATTGCGTTTTGTCGAAGGGCCGCGCTGCGGCGAACTCCTCCGGCGTCTGATACTTCAAGCTGCTGTGCGGGCGTTCCGTATTGTAATCGGCCCTCCATTCTTCGATAATCTCTCGGGCTTCACCGATGCTCGTGAACCAGTGCTGGTTCAGGCATTCCTCGCGGAACCGCCCGTTGAAGCTCTCGATGTAAGCATTCTGCGTAGGTTTCCCCGGGTCGATGAAATACAGCTGCACGCCGTGATCATCGGCCCATCTGTCCATGGCCCGACCACGAAGTTCCGGGCCGTTATCAACGACCAGGATATCGGGGTATCCTCGCTCCCGGGCAACCCGCTCCAGCATTTCCACAACCCGCTCACCAGGCAGAGAAAAGTCCACCTCGATCACCGGGCATTCGCGGGTGCAATCGTCCTTGAGATTGGCGGTGCGGAACTTCCGGCCATTGGCCAACGCATCGCTGGTGAAGTCGAGCGACCAACGCTGGTTGGCAGCGATCGGGCACCAACTGCCCTCACGCGCCTCGCGCGGGATCTTCTTGCGCTTCGTCCGGCGCAGCCATAGGCGCTCCTCCCGATAGAGGCGCTCGACGACCTTCACGTTCACCTTGAAGTCCTCGCGGACAAGCTTGGCATGCAGCATGCGATAACCATACCTCCTGTGTTTGCCTGAAAGAGTGATCAGGCGTTCTCGAAGTCGCACATGGCGGTCTGGCCGTGCCCGATAGGCCAGGCTCGACCGCGAAATCCCGACCAGCCTGCACGCCCGCCGCTCCGTGAACTGATGATCCGCCATCAGCGTCTTCACGGCATCCCGGCGGTGTGCAGGCGTCAGGAGTTTTTTGCCAGCAGCCCTTTCAGACCCGAATTGTCGAGCATGGCATCCGCCAGAAGCCGCTTGAGTTCAGCGTTCTCGGCTTCCAGATCTTTCAGGCGGCGCAGTTCGGAAACCTGCATGCCCCCATACCGGCTCTTCCACTTGTAGAGCGTCGCATCCGACATGCCATGCTTGCGACACAGCTCCGCGACCTTCGCCCCGGCCGTATATTCCTGCAAAATCCGGACAATCTGTTCTTCCGTGAAACGTGATTTACGCATTCTTTGTTCTCCTCGTTGCTTCGAACGTTACGAGAACAAACTCTCCTTTTGAATGGCCCAGTTTCTTGGGGGCAGGTCAATCGCGCCCAAGTACAAAGTCATCGCTATCGGCGCGATGCTGGTGACCGTCGTGTCCGCCCTCGTGCTCGGCGCGCCGCAGAAGGTCATCATCATCCAGCTTGTCTGCATCTCGCTCGTTGCGATCTACATCGTGACCCGCCCATCGGGACGGGTCGACGCGGACTAGATCTGCATCAGGTCGGTGTTGAGATCCTTTTGCAGGCGCTCGTGCTTGCGGAACTCCGCGATGAGCTGACCGAAGGTTTCAATGCCCCGCGCCTCGACCATTTTCAGCATTTTCTGGAACGCCTCGGCGGTGGCAATCGTGTCGCCCATAGCCGTGTGGCGCGCGCCTTCGGGAATGCGGACACCCAGCCGTTCACAGATTGAATCCAGCGAGTGCTTTTCGCCGCGTCCAAACAGGAATGCGGACAGCAAAACAGTGTCTATCACTGGCTGATCGAAGCTTTTTCCGATCCCCGCCTCGTGCCGCCGCAGGAACTCCATATCAAAGGGCGCGTTGTGCGCCACCAGCACGGACTCCTTGGCAAAGGCGTGGAATTGCCGCCCCACCACGTCGAAGGTCGGGCGCTGCGCCACCATGTCGTCGGTGATGCCGTGCAGGTTGGTCGTCTGAATCGGAATGGGCCGTCCGGGATTGACCAGTTGCTCCATCACCTCGTTCGGCACGATCCGCCCGTTGACGATACGCAGGGCGGCGATCTGGCAAATCTCGTCACCTTGGGACGGCATCAGGCCGGTCGTTTCGGTGTCGAAGACGGTGTAGGTCATCTCCGACAGCTTGGCCTTGATCAGCTCGGTCGGCGGCGGGCGGCGCAGGAGTTCGAAGTCGTAATTCACGCCGGTCGCCAGCTTGGTCGAGTGCTGACCAATGGTCTTGGGCAGCGGGATTTTCAGGATATACCGCCCTGCCCCGTCCTCTTCGGGCCAACATTCGGTCCCGTGCAGGCGCAGGACCGAGCGGCCCGTCAGCACCGTGCGGCGATCCGGCAGAGGCGCTGCGATGCATTCCGCCAGACGGTCGTAATAGAGTTGCTGACCGCTCCACCCCAGACCGATCACCGTCATGCCGGCCTCTTCGCGGATGATGAGCGACAGCGCCCGCGCGTTGTGCTGTTTCGCGATGAGTCTTGCCAGCTGCGCAACCAGCGACGCCATCGGCGACAGCGCGATATTGAGGCGGTACTGCTCGTGACCTTCGGCGATCAGTGTCACACCATCTAGACGGCTGCGGATCGCGCGGATGAACTTGGTCGGAGAAATTTCTTCCAGCGGCCAGTACGCCTCGCGCGTTTTGCGATATGCCGCGTCCATGTTGTTGACCTGTGCGATCAGCTTGTGGGTTCTCGTCAGCAGCGCCTCGGAGACGGTGATATCGGCGGCAAGGCTCGGGGATTGTTCGCGCAGCGCAAGGTTGGCTTCGAGCGCGGCAAGTTCGGGGCGGAGCGTGACGAAGAGGTCCGCCATGAGCGTTCCCGCCGCAATCGCGTTGCGCGTCTCGAAACTCGCGTCCCGCAGGACCAGCACATAGGGCGGCTGCGCATCGACGGTGCTGGGCGCGTAGAGCAGACGCACCTCGCCCATGATGAACTGACCCGTGCGCGCGTTCTCCATCAAGAAAGTGACCGAACGGTCGGGCGAATGGCTAGCGACCGCGAGGTTATACGCCTCCAGCAGCGGGCCGTATTCGGTGAATTCGAACACCGACCGCCCCAAGGCCATCGCGGTTTCGCCCTCGTTCAGCAGCACGGTGGCCGCGCCATTGTAGAACGTCACCGTGTGGCGACCCGAGCAGACGACGACCCCCAAAGGCAGGACCGCAAGTGTCTGGATCAGCTTTTCCAGCTCGCTGCTCATCCGAGTGGTTTCATGCGCCACGGACTCCGCCATCGAATTGCGCGCGTTGCTGAGGCTGCGTCCGATTTGCTCCACCGCCGGAACGAGATCGCCCAGATAGCGAGTCATTTCCGGACTGGGCGGCACCGCGCTGTCGTGCTGGGCGCGGGCTTGAAGGTGATTTGCGACGGCTTGGATCGGCGTCGCGAGGTTCTGGTCGAACAGCGTCCAGACCCACGTCAGGAATGCCGCGAGGAAGATGATCGACAGGACCATGGGCAGCGCCGGACCCGCGTCGGGATAAAGGCGGCCAAACGCTGCGGAGAGCAGAATGATCGCCACGCTGCCCACGAACATGAGGACAAAGAACAGCCCCATCCGCGTCCGGAGCTTTTTCCTGCGGAGAATTGCCATCATAGCCGCACTCCCTTCCCTAATTCCGAAATCGCGTAATTCAATTCGGGCAGATCGAACGGCAACGGCAGCACCACCGTCGCGCCCACGCCACTGGCTTTGAGCCGCACGATGTCATTGTCGGCGGGGATCATCAGCGCGATCGGGATGTCACGAAAATCGGCTTCGAGGCGGACCCATTGCGTAAACGCAAAGCCCGACATGGTAGGCAATTGGGCATTGATCAGAAGAGCGTCGGGTTTGTGGAGCTGCAAGCTTTCCATGGCCGCGTTGGCCGAGCGAACGTACGAGGTGGTGTAGCCTTCCTCCTCGATCAACGTCGACAGCGACTGCCCGAAGGTCAGATCGTGTTCAACAATCAGAATGTAATTCGCGTTCATAAGGAACCCCAATCAGTGTTCCCTGCCAGACTTTACGCCTGACAGAATGCTTGCAGTATGGTTTCTCCTTTGGCGAGCATTTCCTCTGGTTCATAGCTACCGTCGGTAAGCGCTCGTGCAATAGTACTTTGGTTGCAGTTCACTCGGACCAATACGCCAGACGACTCCTTCCACCGAGACGCGGCAATGATGTATCCAGAATACACGTTATTGGTGTCAGTAATAGAAATATCTTTCGCATATAACACGCCGGAAACCACGGGCCACGCGTATGACCAGGGTTTGAAAGGACTTTGTGAATATGCGCGTTCTACGACAACCGCGTCTGCGGGCACCGTATTTTCGGCCCACACGTATTCCGCGTAAATCGTTGTGCACAGGATTCCAATTCCGCCCGCTGCTGGCACGATCCATTTCGGCAGGCGTTCTCGCGACATCTTGACCGCCCCGAGCGCGATGCCCGCTAAGGCAACGCCTGCGATGAGCGTTGCTGCAAATTCGAAAAGCATGGCCTCTCCCCCCTACTTTACCGCGCCCGACCCCAGCGACGATTGCATGGTGCGGACGATGACAAAGGCATCGCGAAGATGGCTCCGTTCGAACGCGGGCAATGTCGATGGGGTGAGATAGTTGTCGGGCTTCTCTCCAGCCCTCACCAACGCGGCCTGATGTTCCAGACGCACGGTGGCAATCGTATCGTAAGCCGACAGCAGGTCCCTCCCCCCGCTATCCGATATGATGCCTGCCTCGATCGCTGCGTCAACACGCGAACGCGTATTCACCACGGACAATTGGCCGCGGAGCGCATAGACGCGACCCAGATCGACGATGGGCACAACGCCGTTGTGCTTCATATCGACCTGATGGCGGTGCTCGCCCGATTTGATCGTAGCAAAGCCGCGAAATAGCGACAGCGGCGGTGTGTGCTTGAGCGAATTGCCGATCATGTGGGCGACGAAGATGGAATTCTTGCCCGCAGCTTTGAGTGTGCCCTCTTGCAGTTCATCGAACAGCCGCTCGTCGCCCGCGATGGGGCGCAGGTCGAACATGACGGAGGCGAGCATCTGCGCCTCCTCGTCCGGCTGGGTGATCCAGCGGTGGAAGTAGCCCTTCCACGTTTTCAGCCGCTGCCGCCAACGGTCGGCGGTCGCCATCATATCACCAGGACAATAGACATAGCCGCAGGCATTCAGACCATCGCAGACAAAGCGCGCAGTCTGTTCGAACCAGCGCATATCGTCGTCCGTGGCGCTGTCGTGGATGATCAGGCAGTTGTCCTGATCGCTGACGCCCGTCTGCTCGCGTCGCCCCTGACTGCCGCAAGCCGCCCAGCAATAGGGTACGGGCGCGGGGCCGAACTGCGCCTCCGCCATTTTCAGTAGGCGGCGGGTGACGATATCCGCGATGTCGGTGACTTTGCGGGTGACGACATCATGCGCGAGGTGGCTACCGACAAGCTGCATTAGCATTTCAGGCAAGCGGCGCGTGACATCCGCCATTTCCGCCACAGATCCCGCACGGGTGACATCGGCCACCATATTCGCCTGATTGCTGGCGAGGAAACGGGTCAGGTCCGTCTGGGTAATCATCCCGACGAAATGTCCCTGCTCCACCACCGGAATATGCCCGATGCGGCGATCGATCATGGTGTGCATCACATCGGACCCCAGCGCCTCGGGGCGGAGGGAAACCGGATCAGCAGTCATCACCTCGGACACGGGCGCGGACGGATCGCGGCCCTCTGCGATGACCTTGTTGTTCATGTCGCGCACGGTAATCAGCCCGACGAGCAGATCGCCCTTCACCACGCCGAGCGAGGAAATCCGGTGCTCCCGCATCAGCTTCGCCGCATCGCGGATTGTCGTATCGGGGGTGCAGGTCACCGGCGCGTGGGTGAGCATATCGCCCAGCTTCAGAGTCATGATCCCGCCTTGGGTCATGCCGCGCGTGCCGCCGCGATTGAAATACCGGTTGAACGCAGGCGCGTCGGTCATCGCCTGCCGGAAAACGGCGGCGGGAAGAAGGTAGAGTTCCGCGTCTTTGGTAACGACTGCGGTCGTCGCAGCCTTTCCGTCGCGCAGCAGACCACGTTCGCCAAAGTGGTTGCGGGCGCGCAGAACAGAAACCAGCGCCCCGTTGCCGTCAGTCACTTCGACCGCGCCGCTGGCGATGAGCCACACGCCGTCGAGGTCGTCACCATGCGTGTAAACGGTCTGCCCTGCGTCGACGTTCTGACGGATCAACTGGACAGCCAGTGCCTCAAGCGCGGCAGGGTCCATTCCGTCGTAAGGATGGGTCTGTTTCAGAAAGGGGAGTAGCGACTTCAAGTAATGGCCTTTCGGGCAGAAAGCGCGAGGTTTCCCCCGCGCCTTCAGTGAAACATGAGACTTCTTCCAACAAATTGACCTGTATCAAACGAGGTCGATTTAGTGGTCGACAGCCGCTCCTGCACCGCTCGGGATGCGGATGTTTTCAACGAGCTCCTGAATTTCGACCGGCGGCTCGTCGGTGGCGTTGGACACCAGGTAGGCCACGGCGAAGTTCACCAGCGCACCGACCGCACCGAACGAGGTCGACTTGATCGAGAACAGCAGCGGATCGGCATCGGTGAAGCTGTTGGTGCCTTGGATGAAGAACCAGCCCTTATGCAGGAAGATGTAGACCAGCGTCACGACGAGACCTGCAATCATACCGGCGACCGCGCCCTTGTTGTTGATGCGCTTCGAGAAGATGCCCATCATCAGTGCAGGGAAGATCGACGCAGCGGCCAGACCGAAGGCCAGAGCCACGGTTTGCGCAGCAAAGCCCGGCGGGTTCGCACCCAGAATGGTCGCCACGACAATCGCAACACCCATCGAGATACGGGCAGCCAGCAGTTCGTTCTTTTCCGAGATGTTCGGATTGATCTGCGACTTGATCAGGTCGTGCGAAACCGCCGACGCAATCGCCATCAGAAGACCTGCCGCAGTCGACAGAGCCGCAGCTAGACCGCCAGCAGCTACCAGCGCGATCACCCAGCCCGGAAGGTTGGCGATCTCGGGGTTGGCCAGAACCATGATGTCGCGGTTCACGTCCAGCTCGTTGCCTTCGCCCGAACGGTACTCGATCGTGCCGTTGCCATTGGTGTCTTCAAAAGTCAGAAGGCCGGTCTTTTCCCAGTTACGCACCCATGAAAGCTCGTCGCTGGTCTCGATTTCCTCGACCGAAACGGCCTCGGCGTTCAGGCCGTTCGGCCAGAAGGTATCGATCACGTTGAGGCGGGCCATCGCACCGACTGCCGGAGCGGTCAGGTAGAGGAGAGCGATGAACACCAGCGCCCAACCAGCCGAGAAACGTGCGTCCTTCACGGTGGGAACGGTGAAGAAGCGAACGATCACGTGCGGCAGACCTGCGGTACCGATCATCAGGGTCATGGTGAACAGGAACAGGTTCAGCGTGGTATCGGTCTGCGCCAGATACGAACCGAAGCCGAGGTCGGTCACGAGTTGTTCGAGCGTTGCCAGCATCGGCTGACCTGCGGGAACACCTGCGATCTGGGTGGTGGTGTCGCTAAACAGACCAAGCGCCGGAATCGGCGTGCCGGTCAGTTGCAGCGCGATAAAGATCGCCGGAATGGTGTAGGCGATGATCAGAACGACGTACTGCGCCACCTGTGTGTAGGTGATGCCCTTCATGCCGCCGATAACCGCGTAGAAGAACACGATCGCGGCGCCGATCAGCAGACCGGTGAGGTTGTCGACTTCGAGGAAGCGCGAGAACGCAACACCAACGCCGGTCATCTGGCCGATCACGTAGGTGAGCGAGGCAACGACAAGGCAGATCACGGCCACGGTGCGGGCGGTCTGGCTGTAGAAGCGGTCGCCGACGAACTCGGGCACGGTGAATTTGCCGAACTTGCGCAGGTAGGGCGCAAGCAGCATGGCGAGTAGCACGTAACCGCCGGTCCAGCCCATGAGGTAGGCCGAGGTGTTATAGCCGCCGAATGCGATGATGCCGGCCATCGAGATGAACGATGCCGCCGACATCCAGTCAGCGCCGGTGGCCATGCCGTTGACGACAGGGTGAACGCCGCGGCCCGCTGCGTAGAACTCCGACGTGGAGCCCGCACGCGCCCAGATGGCGATGCCGATATAAAGCGCGAAGGTCGCGCCGACGACGATGATATTCAGAGTAAACTGGTCCATGTCCCGCGCCCCTTACTCGTCAACGCCGTATTCGCGGTCCAGCTTGTTCATGCGGAACGCGTAGGCGAAAATCAGGATGAGAAACACGAGGATCGACCCTTGCTGGGCGAACCAGAAACCAAGATCGGTCCCGCCGATGATGATGCCCGACAACATCGGACGCAGCAGAATGCCGAAGCCGAACGAACACAGGAACCAGATCACGAGGCTGATGCCGATGATCCTCTTGTTCGCCGACCAGTAAGCGTTTTTGTCGCTTTGGATAGCCATAACTTCCTCCATGAGGCCCTCTCCCAAGGGCCGACTAGACCGGCGATAGCGCCTGTCCCCCTGCCCTGCCGTTATGCAGGGCGATGACCGGAGCGCCGTGTGTCCGGCGCTCCGTTATTCATCAGGCCGGTTCGGCCTGCTTCTTGTGAATTGAATTGGCGACCAGATCATCCACGACCGACGGGTCAGCGAGCGTTGACGTATCGCCCAGTGCGCCTGTGTCGTTTTCGGCGATTTTGCGCAGGATGCGGCGCATGATCTTGCCGGAGCGGGTTTTGGGCAGGCCGGGGGCCCACTGGATGACGTCGGGCTTGGCGATGGGGCCGATCTCGGTGCGGACCCACTTTTCAAGCTCCTTGCGCAGCTCGTCCGAAGGCTCCTCGCCGTTCATCAGGGTAACGTAGGCGTAGATGCCCTGACCCTTGATGTCGTGCGGGTAGCCCACGACCGCAGCCTCGGCGACCTTGGCGTGGGCGACGAGGGCGCTTTCGACCTCGGCGGTGCCCATGCGGTGGCCCGAGACGTTGATCACGTCGTCCACGCGGCCGGTGATCCAGTAGTCGCCATCCGCATCGCGGCGGCAGCCGTCACCGGTGAAGTAGTAGCCTTTGTAGTCGCTGAAGTAGGTCTGCATGAAGCGCTCGTGGTCGCCGTAGACCGTGCGCATCTGACCCGGCCAGCTGTCCTTGATCGCCAGAACGCCTTCGCAGGCGGTCTCATCGATCTCGGCGCCCGAGGTGCCATCCAGAACCACCGGCTGCACGCCGAAGAACGGCTTGGTCGCAGAGCCCGGCTTGAGCGGCGTCGCGCCCGGCAGCGGGGTCAGCATGTGACCGCCGGTTTCGGTCTGCCACCACGTATCGACGATCGGGCGGGTGCCCTTGCCGACGACGTCGTTGTACCAGTTCCACGCTTCGGGGTTGATCGGCTCGCCCACGGTGCCGAGCACCTTGATGTCCGACAGGTCGTACTTTTCGACCCACTCCTTGCCCTGACCCATCAGCGAGCGGATCGCGGTGGGGGCGGTGTAGAACTGGTTCACCTTGTGCTTTTCGCAGACGGCCCAGAAGCGGCCCGCGTCGGGGTAGGTCGGCACGCCTTCGAACATCAGCGTGGTACCGCCGTTGGCCAGCGGGCCGTAGACGATGTAGCTGTGGCCGGTGACCCAGCCCACGTCGGCGGTGCACCAGTAGATATCGCCCTCGTGGTAATCGAAGGTGTACTGGTGGGTCATCGCCGCATACAGGAGATAGCCACCCGACGAATGGACGACGCCCTTGGGCTTGCCGGTCGAGCCGGAGGTGTAGAGCACGAACAGCGGATCTTCGGCGTTCATCGGGCGCGGCGGACAGTCGGGAGCGACGGTTTCCATCATCGCTTTGACGTCGACATCGCGGCCGTCGATCCATGTGGTCTGATCGCCGGTGTGCTTGACCACGAGGCAGCGCACCTTGTCCGAGCAGTGCAGCAGCGCGGCATCGGCATTGGCCTTGAGCGGGGTGCGGCGACCACCGCGCGGCGCGGTGTCGGCGGTGATGACGACCTTGGCGCCGGAATCGTTGACGCGGTTGGCCAGTGCGTCGGGCGAGAAGCCTGCGAAGACGACCGAGTGGATCGCGCCGATGCGCGCACAGGCCAGCATGGCGTAGGCCGCTTCGGGGATCATCGGCAGATAGATCACCACGCGGTCACCGCGCATGACGCCCTGGCTCAGCAGAACGTTGGCGAAACGGTTCACCTTGTCCGAGAGCTGGTTGTAGGTGATGTACTGCGCCTCGTCCTCGGGGCTGTCGGGCTCGAAGATGATCGCGGTCTGCTCGCCGCGGGTCGCAAGATGGCGGTCGATGCAGTTGGCGGCGACGTTCAGCACGCCGTCCTCGAACCACTTGATGCTGACATTGCCGTAGTCGAACGAGGTGTTCTTGACCTTGGTATACGGCTCGATCCAGTCCAGCCGCTTGCCATGCTCGCCCCAGAACCCCTCGGGATCCGAAACAGACGCCTCGTACATCGAGGCATAGGTGTCGGCGTCAATGTGTGCGGCAGAGCTAAAGGATTCGGCGGGCGGGTATGTTTTGACGGATTCGTCGGTCATGTGGTCCTCCGGTTGCATCAAGCTGCGGCCCGACTCCTCAATCGGATCGCATTTGATGCGAAGGTAGACGAACGAAATGTCAAAAAAGAAGTAACTTGCTACGCTAACAGCATTTTTTTGTAAACGTTTTGACTATGCGTTCTGAAAACATGTAAATCGCTTTTCAGAACGCCGCGAAAATCCCAAGATTTAAACAGCTTCGCCGCAACGCCGCATACGGGCGGGAGCGGGTGCCTGTGGAAAAACACTTGCGAGAATCCGGAAGTGGAGGCAGTAATATACGGAAAAACGGTAACTAACGCCGAAAACCGTAACAAACGGTCCGCAGTCGAGAGGCACATGAGCAAGGATACAGGCATAAACCTTCGTATCGATGAAGTCGTCGGACAACATGCAGCAATGCTGTCCGAGCGGTTGCAGATGCACCGCGCCCAACTGTTTCCGCCCAACGCACGCAAGGAACTTCGCAAGTTCACCAGCGGCGAGGTGGCGGATCTTCTGGGCGTGAAAGACGCCTATCTGCGCAAGATCAGCCTCGAAGGCAAAGGCCCCGAGCCCGAGATCCGCTCCAATGGACGCCGATTCTACAGCCCCGATGATATCGTGGCGCTGCGCGAATATCTCGAAAAAGGCGCGAAGGTCCCCGGCACCTACCTGCCTGGCCGTCAGGGTGACGACCATTTGCAGGTAATCTGCGTGATCAACTTCAAAGGCGGCTCCGGCAAAACGACCACTTCGGCGCACCTCGCGCAGAAGATGGCGCTCGACGGCTACCGCGTTCTGGCCGTGGATATCGACCCGCAGGCGTCCTTCAGTGCGCTGCACGGGTTCCAGCCCGAGTTCGACCTTCTGGACGGCGGGACGCTCTATGATGCGATCCGTTACGATGATCCCAAGCCCCTGCGCGAGGTGATCCAGAAGACCTATTTCCGCAATCTCGACATCATTCCGGGCAACCTCGACCTCATGGAGTTCGAGCACGACACCCCCCGTGCGCTGGCACAACGGGACGGTAACCTTTTCTTCACTAGAGTGGGCGACGCGCTTTCCGAAGTGGAAGAGGATTACGACGTGGTGATTGTAGACTGCCCGCCCCAACTGGGCTTCCTGACGATGAGCGCCTTGTCCGCCGCAACCGCGGTTCTGGTGACGGTGCACCCGCAGATGCTCGACGTGATGTCGATGTGTCAGTTCCTGTTGATGACCTCCAACCTTTTGGGCGTTGTGGCCGAAGCGGGCGGGGACATGTCCTACGACTGGCTGCGCTATGTCGTGACCCGCTACGAGCCGGGTGACGGGCCGCAGAACCAGATGGTCAGCTTCATGCGTTCCATGTTCGGGGAGCACGTACTGAACCACCCGATGCTTAAATCCACCGCGATTTCGGACGCGGGCCTGACGAAACAGACCCTTTGGGAGATCGAGAAAACCCAGTTCACCCGTTCGACCTACGAGCGGGCGATCGAGTCCATCACCAACGTGTGCGACGAGATCGAAGCACTGGTGCAGCAAGGATGGGGACGGACCAATGGCGCGTAAGGGCATTCTGAACGGACTGATGGATCAGGCCCCTGCCCCGTCGCAGGAAGGATCGCGCGTCGATCCGGCGAAGCCCCGTTACACCAAGGGCGCCATCGGTGCCGTGAGCCAGTCGATTGCCGATCTGAAGGCGCGTTCCATCGTGCAGGTCGATCCGCGCATGATCGACGACGCGGGCATGAAGGACCGTCTGGAGCGTAACGACCTCGAAGACCTGATCCGAAGCCTCCAGACCTATGGTCAGCAGGTTCCGGTTCTTCTGCGTCCGAACCCCAACGATCCCGAGCGGTATCAAGTGGTCTACGGTCGTCGCCGTGTGGCGGCGATGAAGCTGCTCCAGATGCCGGTCAGCGCGATGGTACGCGTTCTCAACGACCGCGAGCTGGTGATTGCGCAGGGTCAGGAGAACTCCACCCGCAAAGAGCTGTCGTTCATCGAACGCGCGAACTTCGCCCGCCAGATGCGGGACGCAGGATACGAGCGCAAGGTGATCTGCGACGCGCTCAACATGGATAAATCGCTGATCTCGCGGATGCTGACCGTGGCGGACACCATTCCGCTCGATCTGATCGAAGCGATCGGCGCGGCGCCCTCCATCGGGCGTGATCGCTGGCTATCGCTGGCCGATAAACTCAAAGGCCGCGATATGACGCTGGCCGCCGTCGGTGACACCTCGGACGCTCGTTTCGAGGCTGTTTTCACCGCGCTGAACCCGCCAAAGGCCCCTGCCCCGCTTCCTGAAACGGTGAAGTCGGACGGCGCGGAGATCGCGCGGATCGCACGGAAGCGCAACGCGACTGTCATCACGTTGCCAAAGGACGGTTTTGACGAATGGTTGGCCAGCCATCTGGCCATCATGCACCGTGACTGGAAAGCCCAGAACGGTAATTAATCGAGCAGTATCAATAACTTAGGAGGCACGACAACAGCAGGACAAAAACAAAAAGGCCCCCCGAGGCGACACCCCAGAAGGCCAATTTGGTTCTAGCACCTCCAAACTAGGCATTGAGTTGACAGCTGTCAACAGGCGTCGATTTCGGGCGGACGAAAAAGTTTTGCTTCGTGAAACGCGATGACAGTACATGCCACGACGCCTTTCGGGCGGCGACCGGTGACGGCTGGGCTGATTGAACGGGCTGCGCTCCGTCAACAGAATCCTAGCCTGCCGACCGTCCACAAATGGGAAGTGTTCAATGCCCTCTGCGAGGCGCGCGCCCGCTTCGGGGTGACAGACCGTGATCTTTCGGTCCTGAACGCTCTTCTGACCTTCCATAGACCGACCCAGATCACCGACGGCGAACGCACCGTCGTGTTCCCGTCAAACGCCACCTTGTCACAGCGCGCCCACGGGATGCCCGAAAGCACGCTGCGCCGTCATGTGGCCGCGCTGGTGAATGCCGGCCTGATCCTGCGCAACGACAGTCCGAACGGCAAACGATACGCGACCCGCACCCGCGGCGGTGACATGGTCCGGGCGTTCGGTTTTGACCTGCGTCCCCTCCTCGTCCGTGCCCGCGAAATTCTCGAAGCCGCCGAGGAAGTCCGCGAGGAACGCGAAACGCTCCGCATCGCTCGTGATGACGTCGCGATCCTGCGCCGTGATGCGTCCAAGCTCATCGCCTACGGTGCCGAAGCCCATCCTGACGACCGTTGGGACACGCCGCGCCTTGCGCTCGCCGAACTGGGCAAGATGCTCCGCCGTAAGCTCGACCTCTCCGCCCTCACCGATCTGCGTCAGCGGATGGAAAAGCTGGTGGAAAAACTCCACGGTTTGCTGGGAATGTCTGTGGATTGTGCGTCCGAAACGAGCGCCTCTGACAGCCAAAATGAGCGGCACCATACAGAGTCAGATAAAACCTCTTATGAATCTGAACAGCCCGCGAAATCCGAAACCACCGTACCGCTCGGCCTCGTGCTCAAAGCCTGCCCAGAAGTGCTGACCTACAGCGACAGGCAGGTGAATACGTGGCGGGATCTTGTGGCAGCGATGGCCTATGTGAGAGCCATGATGGGGATCACCAAGGAAACGTGGGATCATGCGATCACCTGTATGGGGGCTGAGAAAGCGGCGATTACATGCGCTGCGATCCTTCAACGCATGAGTGAGGTCCAATCACCTGGCGGCTACATGCGGTCCCTTGCGCTCAAGGCGATGGACGGGAGCTATTCCCCTGCCCCGATGGTCATGTCGCTCTTGCGGCGGCAGGCAGCGGCTTAACCGGACTTTACTTTGAGCCAGTGATATGGCCCTTGGCCCTATGGAAAACCCGTTGATCAATATCGACCACGTCACCTGCCGTTTCGGCGAGCGCACCGCGCTGAACAATCTGACTTTCACGGCAAGTGAAAAGCGGATCGGCGTCGTGGGTCGCAATGGCTCGGGCAAGTCGACGCTGGCCCGCGTGTTGAGCGGTCTGATTGCGCCGAATGAGGGCAAAGCTGTGATCGCGGGCGTCGATGTTCTGAACGATCGCAAGGACGCGATCGCTTCGGTGGGTATTCTGTTTCAGAACCCCGACCACCAGATCATCTTTCCAACGGTGATCGAGGAGCTGTCGTTCGGCCTGCGCCAGATGGGACACGATGCGAAAACCGCGAACCGGATGGCCGAAGAGATGCTGGCGAAGTTCGACCGTTCGCAGTGGGCGCCCCGCTCCGTTTCGACCCTAAGCCAAGGACAAAGGCATCTCGTTTGTCTCATGGCCGTGCTGGCGATGGAGCCGAAGGTGATTATCCTCGACGAGCCGTTCAGCGGGCTGGATATTCCGACCGTCCGGGCGCTGGAGAAGTATCTAAACCAAGTCGATCAGACTCTGATCCACATTACCCATGAACCGCGCCACATCGCCGACTATGACCGCGTTCTATGGATCGAGCGCGGCGAGCTGCGCGGTGATGGGACGCCTGCAAGCCTCATGCCGGAATACATCGCTGCGATGGAGGCTGACGATGCTGACGCTCTGCGTTGAGACCCCTACTCCGCTGCATCGCGTTCCGGCGGGTTTCAAGCTCGGCTTCATGCTGGTTTCGGCTTGGCTGATCTATGCGCTGGACTCCGTCTGGCTGGTGCTCGCCGCGTTTCTGATTGTGTTGACAGCTGTCAACTTTCTCGGCCCAGTCATTCGCCGCGAGATGTATCGGGCCATCAAACCGCTCTGGATCATGTTCGTCATCTTCGGCGGCTGGATCGCGATTACGGTCTCGCCGCTGCCCGCGCTGATCCTCGTGCTGCGTCTGGTCACGCTGCTGATGATCGCAAACCTCGTGACGCTGACCACTCCGCTCGACAAGATGATCGACGTTCTGATGACGGTGCTGAAGCCATTCGAGAAGCTCGGCCTGAAGACCGCCCCCATCGCGCTGGCGATTGCCTTGGTGATCCGGTTTGTGCCGGTGCTGGGTGAGCGCACGACGACGATCCTCCACGCATGGAAGGCCCGTTCGACCAAGCGACCTTTCTGGCGCATCGTGGCGCCCCTGACCATTTCTGCCATGGATGACGCGGAACACGTGTCAGAAGCTCTCAGAGCGCGCGGAGGACTAGCGGGAAAATAAACTTCCTGTTAAATCGCTGCCCAACAGTTGAGGGGCAAAAAATGACCAGAGAAAAGAATATCGCGTTCATTGCACTGTTTGCGGCACTTATCGCGGCATTGGGGCTGATCCCTGCGATCAACATGCCTTGGGGCGTTCCGGTCACGGCGCAGAGCCTTGGCGTCATGCTCGCTGGTGCGGTTCTTGGCGCGAAGCGCGGCTTCCTCTCGGTCCTTCTGTTTGTCGGCCTTGTCGCGCTTGGTCTGCCACTACTGGCTGGCGGTCGCGGCGGTCTGGGCGTCTTTGCTTCGCCGACCGCTGGCTTCGTGATCGGCTTCCCGATTGCGGCATTCTTCACCGGCCTCGTGATGGAGAAACTCAGCGACATGGATGTGCGTCTGTCCGCCGGTATCGGCGCGTTCGCTGGCGGTGTCGTCGCGCTCTATATCTGCGGGATCTTCGGGTTCTGGGCGATCATGAATTTCTCCATGGGTAACGAGCGCAGCATCGCTGACGCGACCTTCGTCATGTCGGTTTACATTCCGGGCGACCTGATCAAAGTCATCGCGACCGCGCTGGTCACTCACGCGATCTACCGCGCGCGTCCGCAATACGTTCTGACGCGTGCATGAGTATCTTTGCTGAACGTCGGTCGGTTCGGGCCTTTCTGGATCGACCCGTTGAGCAAGCGCAGGTCGCTGATCTGCTGACCAAGGCACGGATGGCTCCCAGCGGAGCCAACCTGCAACCCGGACGGCTCATCGCTCTGACGGGCGCGCCGTTCGCGGCGCTACAAAGCGCACTGGCCGACGCGATTTCAGCGGGCCGCCCGATGGTTTCCGAATACAGCTATTTCCCGCAGCCGATGCCCGCCGATCTCAAAGCGCGGCAGCGTGCGGCAGGCTATGCGCTGTATCAGGCGCTCGGCATCGACAAGCGCGATCTGGACGGACGCAAGGCGCAGTTCGACAAGAACTACCGCTTCTTCGATGCGCCCGTCGGGATCGTCGTCACCATGCGCCGCGACTTCGGCAAGGGCTGCTGGATGGATCTGGGCATGGCGCTCCAGACGTTTCTGCTGGCGGCGCACGATGCGGGGCTCGGTGCTTGCGGGATCGGAGCACTGGCAAACTACGGTGATGTGGTGAGCGAGGCGCTGGCGCTGCCGGAGCACGAAGTCGTGGTTTGCGGGATCGCTCTGGGGCATCCCGATATGGACGCGCCGGTGAACCAGTTCCGGACCGAGCGTGACGCGCTGGATGTGTTTGCGGAGTTCCGCGGGTTTAGTTGACAGCTGTCAACTTTATCGCCGAGCCGATCCCGCCAGCCGCAGCAATCGCGGCGATGCCCGTTTCCTGATCCTGCAAATCGTGGAACAGCCGCACGGCGAGGATCGTGCCGGACGCGCCGATGGGATGACCTCGGGCCAGTGCGCCGCCATTCAGGTTCACAGCCTCGGGCGGGAGCAGCGCACCTTCGACGCACGCGATGGCTTGGGCGGCGTAGGCTTCCATGATCTCGTAGCGGTCCGCGTGGCCGAGCGCGTTGATCGCGGCAATGGGTGCAAGGCCAGGCTGCATCGGATCACCGCCGACTGATTTGTAGTCGTCGATGCGCAGGGCGCGGGCGGTGGCGTGGTCGGTGACAATGACAAAGGCCGCAGCGTCGGCGGCGACGGCGGTGGTCGCAGTGGTAACCGATCCCGCGATGACAGGCGCACGGGCAACGACGCGCGGGGCGAGTTTGCGGGTGAACGGATCGTCGAGGTCGGGGCCGAGCGGGACGATTTCAGCGCGGAGGTGTTCGCGTGCCGCCATGGCCTTGGCGTGGCTGTCGATGGCCCAGACGTCCTGACGTTCGCGGCTGATGCCGAGGCTGTCGGCTGCCACGGTCAGGTCGGGATCACGGTCGGCCCACGGGGTGAACGGCGGGCGGTCATAGGGGATCGGTGAGCCGTCTCCGTTTTGTGCGAAACGCAGCGGACGGCGGGAATGGCTCTCGACACCGCCGGCGATAACAACGCGGGCTTGGCCAGAGTTCACCAGTGCGGCGGCGAGGCCGATGGCGTCCAGACCGCCGGCGCACTGACGGTCGATGGAGAGGCCAGCGATCCGTTCCGGCAGACCAGCGGCGAGCGCGCAGAGGCGGGCAGGGTTGCCGCCGCCGCCGATGGCGTTGGAGACGATCACTTCGTCGACGTCATGGGCGCTCAGACCCGCGTCCTCCAGCACCGCGCGGATCACAGGTGCGGCGAGGTCATGGAGCGAGAAGGCCGAAAGAGCGCCGCCCTTGGGCGCGACGATCGTGCGGCGGGCAGCTGTGATGAATGCGGTCATACGAGCGACTGTAGCAGCGTGCGCAGCCGGACGTAATCCGGTTTGCCGGAGGGCAGGGTGGGGAACGCCTCCAACCTGAACGCGCGGCGGATGTCGAGGTCATCGGGCGAGGCCGTACCAGAGTAGAGCGCGACGGAGATATTCCCGCGCACCGGATCGGGAAGGGGCAGCACCGCAACGCTTTCGACGCCTTTGGTTGACAGGAGCATTTCTTCGATCAGCTCGGGATAGACGTTCTGGTCCGCGACCTGAAACATCCGGTCGACGCGCCCGACGATGTGGATGCTGCTGTCGATGATGGTGCCCAGTTCGCCCACCGTCATCCAGTCGCCATCGCGGATAGTGGTGCTTGATGCACCTTCGGCGTAATCGAGGAACAGGTAAGGACTTTTGACCCAAACCTCTCCGATCCCGTCCACCACATTGCGCAGTGCGATCTCGGCTTTGGGGTAGGGACGGCCGACGCTGTGAACGGCGGTTTCGTCATTGCCGATGGTCATGAAGGACGTTTCCGCCGCGCCGTAGAAAGGGACGAGGCGGGCGGTGGGGGTGCGTTTCCAGAACGCGACCTGCGTGCGTTCATCCAGCTTTCCGCCGCCAACGACCACGTGCTGCAAAGAGGGCAGGGGGCGCGTGGAGATCAGCCGCAGCTGGGTCGGCGTGGCGTAGAGGTGCGTTGCCTCCATTTTCGCGATGGCGTCCGCCTGACGATCAGGCCTGACGCCTGTCAACACGTCGACCTCCATCCCGAGGACCAGCGCCTCGAATAGCGCGTAAAGCGCAAGGGAGTGCTCGAGCCCGCCGAGGATCACGGTTTTGTCCGTGGGAGTGAGCCCGAAAAGCTCTGCATTGACCTTCGCGGACGCAATCCAGCTATCATATGTGCGCCGAATGCGCTTGGGAGCGCCTGAGGAGCCGCTTGTAAGCGTGTGAAGCCGTTGCGGGGCCTCCGCCTCGTCAATTTTCGACTCGGCCACGCAGAAAGGCGCTCCGTCGGCCATCGCTTGCATGACTTCGGCGGGCGTTTTGATGACGCGCAGGCGCGATCCCGGCTCTGACGCGACGGGGAAGGGCACCGGAATGCCGTTTATCGAAAGGCGGGCGTCGGGATGCAGGGTCATGGTGCGCTCATAGCGAATGTGATCTGCCTTGCGAAGCAGAACCGCGTTTGCTAGCTGAAACACATTCTCGGGGCGGGGTGAAATTCCCCACCGGCGGTTAAAGCCCGCGAGCGCCCTCCTGTGAGGGGTCAGCAGAGTCCGGTGTAATTCCGGCGCCGACGGTTAGAGTCCGGATGAAAGAGAATGGACAGGACGGAGGAGACTCCGGCCCCTGTTCAATATCGCCTTGGGGACCATTGGTAATTAAAGGTGGACCCTATGACCAAAACTCTGAACATCGCCTTCATCAAGGCACGCTGGCACGCCGATATCGTCGATCAGACGCTCGTCGGTTTTAACCAGAGCATGGCCGATGCAGGCCGCGACTGCGACGTCAAAACCTTCGACGTTCCGGGCGCTTTCGAAATGCCGCTGCTGGCCAAGAAACTGGGCGAAAGCGGCAAGTTCGATGCGATCGTTTGTGCGGCGCTCGTCGTTGACGGCGGCATCTACCGCCACGATTTCGTTGCGTCGACCGTCGTTGAGAATCTGATGCGCGCGCAGATGGACACCGGCGTTCCGGTGTACTCGGTTTCGCTGACGCCGCACCACTTCCACGGCAACGACGAGCACGTGAAGTTCTACACCGAACACTTTGTGAAAAAAGGCGCCGAGGCTGCGAACGCGGTCCGTATGGTCGCCGATATCGAGATCTGATTTCTCGGAATGTCGCCCTCCCCGCAGTAGGGGAGGGCGGTTTGCTCAGTAGTCGATGTCGCCTTGCTGGACGAAATCGCTGAGTTGCAGATCTTCTAGCAAGATCGTGCCGCCTTCGTAGATGAGCAGCAGACCCGCATCGGTATCCGCGTAGCCCGTGTGGGTGTGATACATATTGCCGCCTTCGATGATCAGGCGGTCCGCGCCGACCTCGAAATCGGTGATGACGTCGTTGCCGAACTCACCCTTGAAAACAAAGCGATCGTTTCCGCCGCCGCCCGTCAGCATGTCGTCGCCCGCGCCGCCGTTGATCTTGTCACGTCCGCCGCCGCCAATGATGGTGTCGTCACCCGCATTGCCGCGCAGTTTATCGCGGCCCGCGTTCCCGCGCAGCACGTCGTTCCCGCCGCCGCCCCAGATGTCGTCGTTGTCTTTGCCGCCGAAAATGCGGTCCGTGCCCGTGTGACCGCGCAGCCTGTCGTCACCGCCATTGCCGCGCAGGATGTCGTTGCCCGCAAAGCCGTAGAGGCGGTCGTCGGCATCCATGCTGACGATGCGGTCGTTGCCGGTGTAGAGCATCTCTACCCCTGAATTATCCATGGCGAGGTTGGGGTAGGCACCGCCGTCGCCATCCCCGTATTCGCTGCCGTTCAGGGGGGTAATCTGGATATCGCCGGTCTTGGTGTAAACGACGCTGTAGGACACCGTGTCGCCGTCATCGAGGTTGATGCTCAGGATGCCGTCGGTGGAGCCGTCGTTGTAAAACGCGTAGTTATAGGCCCAGACGTAGGCGTCGCTTTCGGCGTTGTTGTCGATGTCATACTCGTCGACTTCAGCCAACAGGATTGGATTCTTCCCGCTGAATTGGAGGGAAATTTCGATCATGATAAAAACTCACTGGTTACGCGGCTGCCAACACACGGCAACCCGAAGGATCGTACCTTAAGCAACCATATGGCGATCAGATTTCCCGCCCAAGGGGAAAACGGGCGAGAACAGCGATACCACCGAAATAGAGCGAAAATTCCAGATTATGTGAGGCAAATTCTCATGGCGGAATTGCGGAACAATCTGGCAGACTGGTCGTTGGTTTGGCGACAAAGCTGGAGAATCCCCTCATGTCCGAAACCCGCGAAACCGCCGTCCTCTACCGTATGGTCATGCCTGAACATGTCTGCCCCTACGGTCTGAAATCCAAGGCTCTCCTGGAAATGAAGGGTTTTGACGTCGAGGATCACTGGCTGGAAACGCGCGAGGAAACGGATGCTTTCCTTGAGGAGCACAACGTCAAAACCTCGCCACAGACGTGGATCAACGGGGAGCGTGTCGGGGGATACGACGACCTGCGCGATTACTTCGACATTCCGCTCGATGATCCGGACGAGACGTCCTACCAGCCTGTCATCGCCATTTTCTCGGTCGCGTTCCTGATGTCGCTGGCGGTGACGCTGATTGCCAACGGGACGGTGCTGACGCTGGATATTTTCACGCGGTTTATCGCGATTTCGATGGTTCTGCTGGGTATCCAAAAATTGCAGGATGTGGAGCAGTTCAGCACGATGTTCCTCGGCTACGATCTGCTTGCTCGCAAGTGGGTGCCCTACGCCTACATCTACCCGTTTGCCGAAACGCTCGCGGGTCTGCTCATGCTCGCGGCGATCCTGCCGTGGCTGTCGGGTCCGATTGCGCTGTTCGTCGGCGGGGTAGGGGCCGCGTCGGTGTTCAAGGCGGTCTACATCGACAAGCGCGAACTGAAATGCGCTTGCGTGGGCGGCGGGAGCAACGTGCCGCTCGGCTTTGTGTCGCTGACGGAAAACGTGATGATGCTGTTGATGGGCATCATCACCATTGCCAGCCTGTTCTAATTCGCCTCCTCGGGTTTGAGCAGAACGTCATGCGCAAGGCCGGAACTGCCTGACAGTTTCACCTGCGCATCGGTATTCACCCGCCAGACATGACGTGAGCCGTCCGGCGCGCGCCCCAGCACCCAGCGCTGTTGCAGGCCCCAGCCATCGCGGCTGATCTGCATGGGCTGGAGGTCGAGCCGCGTCGGCACGATCGACAGCACGGGTTGCGGCAGGTCATCGTCGAACGTCCGCCGCTCCATCTGTTCGTCCATCTGAATATATGGGTGCCAGTTGTCGGGGGGCGGGATGCGCACGGCGTATTCGGGCTGCGTGACGGTGCGGTCCTTACGGACGGCTTGCACGAGATGCCCGCGCCCGTTGTCGTCTTTCTCCGTGCGCACCTCGGCCCAGAGGAGGTTGTCCATCTCGTCAGTCCCGAACGCCACGACATCCGTCGGATCACCGAGCAGCAGCGGCGCGCTTGCCAGCACGGGCATGGCGCGGTTTTCGGTGCCGTCGGTCCACGCGCGGGCGACGCTGCTTTTGGCCTCTTGCACCTCGATTGTGTTGCCGAAGCCGTCGGTCACGGTAATTTTCTGAGGGTAGAGGACGCTGTTCGAAGGCACGTCGAACGGCGCGATCCACGCCACGCGGTGCGCTTTGGTAAAGGCCGAGGCGATGACGAGTTGGCCAAGGTCGCTCGGTCCCGCAGGCGCAGCACTCCAGTCGCGGCCCGCGTCCTCGAGCCCCCACCACCTGTTCGGCGCGTCTCCCGCATAGACCAGCCGCGTGGGCACGGCATGGGCGGTGAAATCGGCCATTTCCTCGGGTGTTTCTGACGGCTGGATGTCGTCCCAATGCAGCGCAGGGCCGCTGGCACCCTTCACCCGTACAATGTCGATCCCGCCGTCGATCTCGGCAGACGTAGACCCTGTTTCGGCATGAAACGTCGATGCGGCCCTCACGTCGGGGAGTGCGGCGAACCACTCAAAAACCTCGGGCATGACGATGCCTTCGAAGCGGCCATCGTTCGCCCTGATCGACGCGGCGATGGCGTATCCGTCGATAAGTTTCTTCTCATCCACGCGGCGCAGCGAGGGGGGCATGACCGCTGGTGTCAGCGCGAAATTCTCGTGCAGTTTGCGCTGCATCGCCTCCAAGGCTTCGACCACATTGCCGTTCGCGCCACTGGCCTTGTAGCGGCCGATGAGGGCGGTCATTCGGTTATAGAGCTTGATCCCCAAAGCCAGCGACCCGCGCCAGTCATCGGACGTCGTGGCCAAAACGGAGGAGGGGATGAACGCGTCCATCCCGCTGGTCCCGCCGGTGAGGCTATCGCGGCGGGCTTGGAGTTGCACCGAAACAGGCGCGCCACCGTTGAAGCCTTTGAACTCGCCCACCCACCATTGCCGCGACAGCATCCACGCGGGATCGGCAAGGCGGACGAGAGCGCCGTCGGGAATGGCGCGGGCGTTGCGGGTATCGGGTTCGATCCGGTTACGGCTTGACATGGCGAGGCTCCGGTCCGGGATTGCAGTGGGTGCGGTGAATGCCTGTGTCGGCAGCGCGAAGGCTCAGGAACGGCAGCAGATTGCCGAGGTTGTTGTAGCTCTGCGCTCCGTCCGACGGCAGATCGGTGAGGGTCAGCGACCGCAGCTTGGCGAGGTTCACGGCGGTGCTAACCACCTCGAACACGGTGTCCAGCGTCCATTCGGCATCAGGATCAGGCGGCGCGAGCAATGCGACCTGCGGCGCGCGGGCCGTAGGGGTGGGGGTGTCGATCACCGCGCCGATGGTGGCAGTGTCGTCGGGGACGACCTCTTGCCACTGGTCGATCATCAGACCGCAGATCAGGCTGTTTGCGGGCCGTGGGCCGTTGAAAACAATGCCGTTTGTCGCGTGATACACGCCGTCGTTCACCCGCTTGCCGCCGATCCAGTCGTTCTGGCCGTCAACGATCCCGCCAGGCCATTGGACGGCCCAACTGTCATCGCTCCCGCCCAGCACGAGGTCGGAGAGCGGGGCGAGGCGACTGCGGACAACTTGCGATTCCTCCAGCCATTCTTCCAGCGCGTCGTGGTCCTCGAATAGCCGCGCCCACGCATCGTTGCCGGGGGGCAGGGTGAAGGCGCGGACGACGGGCATGTCGGGGTCGAGCGCTTTGGCAGCGGCCTCTCCTGTCAGGCTGCGGGCGTCCTGAATGCGGGCTTCGATCTTGCGCAAGGCGCGTTCGGCCAGCACCTCGCGGGGGATGCCTCTGGTAGTTTTAATGATGCCGAGGCAAATCAGTTCGACGGCCAGCGCCTGCCAGTCGGTGTCTGATGGGGGCTCGGGCGTCGGAAACGGCCTCGGTCCGGGCTGAGGCCGTGGGTCGAGGTCGACGTCGGGCAGTGTCAGCTGGTGAGTGAACGGCTTGAGGCGGTCCATCAGGTTTTCCAGCGCCGCGATCCGTGCGTCGATGTGTTTGGTCAGGTAGGAGGGCGATTCAACGACCGACAGCGTGGTGTTCTGCGGGTCGGCGAAGTCATCCGGCTTGAAGGGCCGCGCTTCGGACAGCAGGCGGTTCACGCGGGCGGCGGCCCAGATTGTTAGTTGCGCTTTGTCGTCGAGCGTCCCGATGTAATTCGCCGGATCGCGGCCCGTTGACAGGCAGGCCAGTTCCGCCAGCGCGGCGGCGGTATCGCGGTCGGGAGCGGAGAGGCGGACGAGCGCCAGAACGCTGGGTATATTGGCGATGTCGTAGCTGCGTAGCGGGGTGAGCGGCTCTTTTTCGGTGAGCCTGATCTCGCCGCCCAAGTCGCCGATCAGACGCTTTGCAATGTCATTCAACGGGTCGTCTTCGCGCCCCGTCACGCCCACGCCGAACGCGATGGCAGCGCCGGAGACGCGGGGCTCCAGCACTTCGGGATCGGCGGGTGGAACCGCCCCTGCGCCCCGCGCGGCGAGAATGCCCGATGCGCGGTCGGGGCGGCCCTCGGTCAGCGCCAGCCCGCCTTCGGCCAGCATCACGGCGCCGAGAATATCGATCCCGTCGCGGACCTCTGCCAGCACGGCGTCCAGCTTGTCGCGGTGATCGCCCACGGTGCGCAGATCGGCGGGCAGGTCGTTGTCGATCAGCGCGAGCGCGTCGAACCGCAGGGGCGACTGGCCCTCTTCTTCGATGTCGGGGAAGGTCGCGGCGAGCGTTTCGATCACTCCGCCCGCGCCGCGCGATTGCAGCTCTTCGCAGATCACGCGGGTAAGGCCAGCGTCATAGCGGCCGGCACGGGTGAGTTCGGTCATCAGGCGGCGAGCCATTTTCACGCGGGGCGCGGTGAGCGCGGCGTCGAAAATGCCGTCCATCCCTTCGAGCACGAAGCCTTCCTCGGCCCGCGCCAGAAACCCTGCCAGCCGCGCGAGGCGTTGGGACGGCGCGATCAGATAGGTCGCATCGGGGTCGGGGTGCGTGGTGAGCGGGACGTCCTCGACATAGCCCCACGCGCCGACGGAGGTGCTTTCCGCGTCCTGTTCGAGGCGGATGCGCGCCTCGCCCTCGATCCAGATATCGGGGCGGAGAGAGAACCAGTCGATAATATTGGCAACGGTATGATGCAGCAGATCCTGCGGCTGTTTGAGCAGGTATTCGAGATGTTTGATGAGGCGTTTCAGATCGTCGGAGCGGGTCGTTTGCGGGGCATTATCCCGCACGCCGATTGCGTTGCCGCCCGCGTTTTGCAGGAGCGTCTCCATCAGGCGGTGGGCCGTGGTCTCTCCGATCCGGCGGGGATTGTGGAGGATTTGGGCGCGATTGTTGGCGGCACTGATCGCGTTGGGCTCGTCGATGATCGCCTGCATATCGGCGAGGATATTGCGCATCGCGTCTTCGCACAGAATGCGGAACAGCGGCTCGGGACCTTCGTCGTCACGGCGTGCGGCTTGGTTATCGAGCAGGTCATCGACGTACCGTCCGTGCAGCATCTCGTCGATCACGGGATCGGCCCAAGTGTCGGCGCTGGTCTCGCCGCCCTCTGAAATCAGCGGGCCGCAGTTGCGGGTGGGGAAGGGGCTGCCAGTGAGCTTGCTGAAGGGGAGTTCGCGGTTGCCGCGAAAGCCTATGTCGGTCAGCAATTTATCTGCTGATTTTGCATTAGAGGCCATTTGACTGACCATTTGGCGCTGTGCGTTGCTGTAGGTGTTCGATCCTGCTGCGATCAGCTTGGCGACCGTCAGCACTTCCCACCGCGCGCGGTCGCGCCAGAGCTGGCCGAAGGGCATACGGGCCAGCGTTTGGGCAAGGTCGTCTGCGGGAGCGGCGGGAGAACGCAAAGTCTCGGCAAGGCGGGCGAGTGGGACGGCCTCGCGGATACCGTTGGTGATTTTGCCGAGCCACGGGTGATCGCGGCTTGGCTTGGTCGAGACGCCCATGATGCCGACGGGGGTGCGCCCGACGGCGAGGACGGGGATATCCGCGAAATCGGGCAGGGCGCGGGACAACTGGCGACGCAACTGGTCGAGCAGAGCGGCATCCGAACCCAACCCGCCTTCCTGCCCGAAGATCTTGTCGAACACGAAGGTCGGGCGGATCGCGGCCTCCCACAGAACGCAGAGCACCGCATTGGTCAGCGCTTTGCTATCCTTCGTCGTGAGCGTATCGGGGATGTCTTTGATGCGGAGCAGTTCGTGCAGCGCCTCTTGCTTGCCATCAGGGAGGGACGCCAGCGGCCCGCCGGTGCCCGCGTCCTCGCCCTTGGTCGTCTGGCCCGAAAACAGCGATGTCAGGCCCGGCCCTTTGGCGAGGATGTCGAGCGTGCGTTCAACAGGCATATCGCCCGCGCCAATCACCGCGACCTTGGCAGTTTTGGCATCTGGCGGCACGCTGAAGCTGTGAGCCATGCCCACCTCGACCGCCGTGTCGAAATCGGCAATCCAGTAGAGCGGATCGCCCTTAAGGCTGAGGAGCGCGGTATCGCCGTCCCCCGGACCGGTGGGGAGGTCTTTGGGGATGTCTTTGCCTTCCTGCTCGAACCGCTCGCCGGGGTGGGTGTCGAAGGACACGCAATAGATCAGGCGCGGGGGCAGGGAGCGGGCGAGGGGCCGGTCGCCGCTTTCGCCCGCTACAAGGCGGCCCTTTTTCACGGCCTGACGGATGGCGTAGCTGCGGGCGGTGCCAGCGGCGGCGTCGAGGTCGGCGGTCGTCATCTCTCCGCGTTCCCAACGGTTACCGTCCGCGACTTCGTTATCTGAAAACCCTGCGGTCGCATCGGCGTGCATCGCGTCGGGGAAGGCGCGGATTTTGAGGGTGGTGCCGTCGCAGAACGTCTCGATCCTGAGCGGCAGCAGCATCAGAGCGGATTTGAGCGGCACTTTGAATTTGTAATCGCCGCTCACCTGCGGCTGGTCGGACAGGTTCCAACCTTGCTGGGGGGCGGGATCTTCGCGGTCCTGAAAGTCGGCACCACGGATATGGCCCGAGGGGTCGATTTTTTCGCGCAGGTTCCGAAACAGTAGCGCTGCCTTGTCCTGCGGCCCGATGACCGAAACCTGACGGCGGCCAATCATCAGACCCTCGACCACGATCAGTGCACGGGTGCCGTCTGTGAGCGGGACGCTGACCTTGTCACCCTTGTTGATCCTGCCGCGCACCAGAGCGCCAGTAACGGCGGTCCCGCGGCCTGTGATTGAGAAAATGTCTTCGATTTTGAATAGGATCATGGTGCGAAAGTCGCTTGGAAAAACAGGTTACAAAATATCGCTGAGGTGGATCGCCACGACGACGGGCCGCTCGAGCAGGATGCCCGCCATCCGCGCGCCGTCCTTGCCCCACGCGAGGCCCGCCGGCCCTTGGCTGCGGTCAAACGCGTTCGGCGCGATGTCGTCGCCGCTGAGGTCCGACCATGAAAGTGCGTTCCAGCTGGAAAGGTCCGCAGGCGTTTGCGGGGCGTCTCCGGTGGGGGCATTGAGCCCGAAGGTCAGGCCCTTTTTCGGCTGCACGAAGGTGAGGAAATAGCCCGGATTGCCGTCCAACGAGACGCCGCCCAGATCGGGGAAGCCGACGTAGGACAGACCGCGCGAGAGCTTGCCGTACATGATCGGCAGGACCGGAGCGCTGTTTTGCAGGTCGATGGTGCGCTGGCCGTTTTCCATGACCGCCTTGCAGAGCATCACCTGAATATCGGGAAACTTCTCCAGCAGCGGGGTGCGGAGGATGGTGACAAAGCCCACTTGCGGCGCTTCGCCATGCTCGCCCAGATCGGTGTCGCCCCAATCGCCGATGGGCTCGATATCGGGGTTCAGGGGGCTGCCGTCCGTCGGCGCGGGAAAAGCGCGGCGGATGGGGGAGGCGTTGTTCGGCACGGGCATCCCGCGCCAGCGCAGCTCGCGCAGCAGCTCGTGGTTCGCGCCGACCATCACGGCCTCCATCGCGCGGGGATCGTAGAACACGCCGGTGAGCGAGTCCTCGGGCATGTCGCGCAGGTTGGGGGCGACCAGTTCGGGCGAGTCCTCGAGCAGCATCTCGAACAGTGGATGGGGCCAGACCGGATCGTGGATCAGGCGGACGGGCAGGCTGTCACCGTCCAGTTCATCCGCGCCGCCGATCCGCTGCGCGATACGGGGCGGAACGCTATGGGCAGGGTCGAGCGCGCGTTTGATGCCATCCGGAATGCGGCCCACGCGGTCGTCGATGTCTTTAAGCTTGGGGGCGTCTTTGGGCAGGAAGGAACGGTCGTAGGTGTCCTGCGCCCACGCCTTCATTTCCTCGTCGGCGGGATTGATCTTGGGCCGGTCATTCGGATTGCGGTCGAGGAGCTGACCGAGCAATGCGGCGACTGTTTGCTCCACGTCGATCGAAGAAGAGCCGACATTTGTCTGGTTGATCAGCGTGTCGACGAGATCGTCAGGCATCGCGGCCCCCGCGACGCGGTCGGCATCGGCAAAGGCATCGGCAACGTTCTGCGCGCCGGTCTGCATATCCTCAGGCGTCAGGCCGCGCTTGCCCGCCTGCCGCGCCACGGCGGAGGACAGCGCCACGTCCAGAACGGTGCCTTCGACCCGCTTTTTCAGCGAGGTCTTTCTGCCGTCGTGGTCCAAGATACGGGTCCGAGCGGCGGCGGGACCGGCAAAGCCGACGAGGGAGGCGGTCGACGCACTGCCAAGCGTGCGGGTCGTCTTCGCGTTAAGCTGGCGCGCCGCGTGGGCGCGGGAAATGATGGCGTTCGCGTCTTTGATGGCGCCTGCGTCCTCACCGATAAAGGCGACCAATTCTTCCTGTCGTTTGCGCACGATATTGGTGCCCGCCCCTGCGAGCCTGCGCAGACCGAAATCGCGATTGACGCTCTGGAACCACTCTGCCGAAGCCGACGAATGTGCGTCCTCTTCGTCCGCGTAGGCACGGCCATAGGATGGGATCGGCATCTCTGATGAAAAGAGCGGCGAGAGGGCGCCTTCAAGCGCTTCGTTAAAGATGTCCACGGGCATTTCGTCGGCGTTACGCTGTGCGAACGGATCGTGGGTGGGGATGAACAGCGTGCGGTCGACGACCATCTGCTGGTCGAGTTCTTCGATCGGTGACAGGAACTTGGCGGACATCGGGAACTCTGCCGGATCGTCATTCAGATCGAACGCGGTCAGATCGCGCAGCATGTCCTCCGCGCCGCGGCCCGCGCCAGTGGTGAAGGTCCAATGATGATAGACGGGCATGGTGAGCGCATCATCGCCGCGCTGCCATGCGTAAAGCGTCTGGCCCGTCGGTTCCTGCCCCAGTCCGGCAAGGCGCCCGTCTTCGAACAGTGGCACGACGCAGGCGGTGTATTTGGTGCGCGGTTTCAGTTGTTGCAGACTGACGAGGCGGGCGATGGCGCGCGGACCCGGTTCGGTGTCGAGCGACTTGCCGTCGGGATCGTGGATGTGCGCGCCCATCTGAACGTGGTTGGGTTCGGGCAGCAGCGGACCGCCGGACACAGAAGCCGTCGCCAGCCCTGCCGCGCTGACGGTCACGCGGGTGTCACCGATACTGACGCTGCACAGATCGGACGGAAAACACAGCAGCGCCATCCACGGGTCGATGCCCATATCGTTGTTCCAGCCGTGCGGGGTCAGCACCCATGGCAGCATCGGATCGCTAAATTCAACGTACGGCAGGGCGCCCGCGCGCATATCGACGCTGCCCGCGACGGGGTAGACCTTGCCAATCGCAGTGGGTTGGAGGGCAGAGACGTTGCCCGGACCGGCCAGCGACAGGTCGATGTCCACTGTTTCGGTGGAGCCGCCCTTTTTCACATCGAGCTTAAAGGACACCGCATCGCGGTCGCCGCCGAGAGTGCGAATGCCGCGGCGGGCGTAGGCGTAGAAACGGCCGCTCATGCGCTGACCTCCGTCGTGCGGACCGCACCTTTGCCGAGGACGGCTCGCGGCGCGGGCTGGGTTGTCGAAATCGTTAGCGTGCTGTCGGTCATCACGTAGGCTTCGTCGCTGATGGTGATCTTGCGCTTTGGTTTGACCTTGGGCGCGGGGCCGATGTTGCCTGCCAGCTTCGAGGTGCCGACGGGGCGGATGCGGCGGGCGGGGGCGAAGGCGTCGTCGGACGCCTCGGGCGCGTCGATGATGATGAGGTCTTCGCTGTCATCGACAACCACCGAGTCCGCCATCGGGAAATCGACGGTGGTGGTAAATACCGCGCCGGACTCCATTTCCTCGAACGATGGAGAGGACAGTTTTTCGTTGTCCGTCAATGTCTTGAAGTTTCCAGGCGCAAAGCGGGCGATATTCTTTGTCGCTGTATTATGGACAGCGTTGTCCTCGTCCTTGATCCGCAGCACCTCGAATTTATCGTCGCCCGTGACTGCGGCGCCGCCGTAGTGGTCGAGCTTCAGACCGAACGGCACGCAGTCCTGCGACAGCGACACGGGCGCGTCGGGCATCACGCGGTCGGTGCAGTTCCTGAGCACAAGGTGGGTCGTCTCGGTTTTGCCCGCGCCCCACGATTGCGGCATCCGTAACCGTTCGAGCAGATGGTCCGCCCAGACGTTTTCGGGCGGCAGGGTGCTTTTCTGGGCATCGCCGAAGGACTTGTCGAAATGCACCTCGACATCCCAGAACAGCACCTTGATCCCCGCATTGCCCTTGGCCCGCCACGGTCCAGGACCACTCAGTTGGCCGTTGAGCCAGACCGAGCAGAGCGTATCGCGGCCCCGCTTGATCGTGGCGCTCGCGTGGACATCGGCCTGAAGGTAGAGCGGGCTGAAGATGATCAGCACGTCGAAGCCGAGGTCCGCCAGAACGGTGAAGCCCTTGAGTTTCGCGTTCAGATCCAGCCCCGCGCCGAACTGGAGGCTGTTGCTGGTCAGCGCGAAATAGCCCGTCGCGATCAGTTTGAAATTGCTGGAGTTGGCGACGACGAGCGTCAGGCGGTCGACGCTCGGGAAACCTTCGGGCGGTTCGAAATCGGGGTGGAACCCGCCGATGGAGGCCGCGAACTCCGCCTTGGCCCCCCAGCACGACCGGATCGCGAAACCGCCCGAGAGGGACATGCCCGCGATGACGGAGTCGTGGATAGAGCCCTCCATATCGAACCGCTGCGCGGTCAGGTCGAGCACGCCCGCCACGTCGATATTGATGCTGGCGATCGGCTCTTCGGGCTTGGGCAGGTTCATCCCGATGCTGCCGATGAGGATGATCCGCAGCGGCTCTGGCAGGGTGACGGCCAGCGCGATATCGGCGGTGATAATGGTCGGCGCGCCCCAGCTGAGCTTGACCGTCGGGCCAAGCACATACTGGTCGCGGGTGACGGGGAAGATCGCGGAGGCGTCTTGGAGCAGTTGCGGCCCGTCTTCGGCGGGGTGTTCGGGCGACAGCAGATCACCCGCACGCCCCGCTCGGACCACGTCGAACAGCGCGTCGGTGTCCACATCGCGGTTGATGCCCACGAGGCCGCCGACGCCGAGCAGATTGAACCCGAAGCCGAGCGGAATGGGCGGGAATTGCCCCGACATGAACAGGATCAGCGACCAGCCGTCCTCGCCATCCGGCATTTGCGTGTCGAGGATGCCGAACGCGGTGATGCCGATCGCTTCGACCTGCAAACTAAGAACACCCTGATAGCGGCCGATGTCGGGCAGGCATTCGATGAAACCGCCCCCCGATACGGGGCCCGCATCGACCGAAACGCCCATGCCTGTGGGCGGTACGAATGTCACGCCGGCAAAACTGGGGCCCTCGGACATCACGAGGTCGAAACCGGTTTCAACCCCGATCCCCGTGATCGCGCCGGAAACAGGGCCGATGCTCATGGAGGCGTCGAGCGTGGCGCGGATACGCAAGCCAAAGCCGCCATCGGGCGCGGGGTCGGCGGGGAGGACCGAGATCGTGATCACCTCGAACCGCAGCGCGTCCCCGAAGCCGAGGTCCGTGGGGTAGCGCGCGGTAAAGCCCGTCGCGCCCATCGACAGATAGAACCCGTCCTTCGTCGACCAGCCGGCCATCGGTTTGAAGCCGGTCGTAATGCCTTCGGGCGGCAGAAGGCTGGCAATGAACCCGTCCACGTCACCCGCCGAGAGGGTGAAATCGAGCGTGTCCAGCTTCGCCTCGGTCCGCAGGTCGAAATTACCCGGATCGAGTTTGAGCTTCACCCCCGTGCGGTAATTCGCGGCGTGCATCGATAGAGGCCCGAACTGGTAGGTCTCGTCAAAGCCGTCGCCTTGCAGCTCTACCCCGAGATCGACGGGCGGAGCCGCCGCGCCGGTGGTGACGCCGTTCGGAGTGATCGTCATCTGCATCATCTCGACGGCATCGGTCGCGGCCGAGAATACAAGGTCGGTGTTGTTGCCCAGATCGACCGAGGTCTGCCCCTCGCCGTTGATGCTCAGCAGCGCCTTGAGCGATGGTGTTTGGAGGTCGCCCTGAAGCGTCAGCTTGGCCGCCGCAGCGGGATCGACAGACTGGAAAATCGTCCAGATGAGCAGCAGGTCTTCGGGGTTCGCCTCGACATTGGCCGGCAGATTGGCGTTCGCCGCCTCCATAATCTGCGCCCGCAGCCCCATCGCGCCGAGCAGGAAGGCAACGGCAGCAACCAGCTGGGCGGCGTCGAAGTCGGGTTCGCCGAAGCCGAAGGTCTCCTGCACCGCCTCCAGCGGATCACCGATCACATCTGCAATCCGCGCAAAATCGAACTGGCCAGCGGTTCCGGCATTCAGCGCCGCGTCGTTCCCGACACCAATGAAGCACAGCACCTGCCAGACGGCGGGATAGTAGCGCGACAGATAAACCGCGATGAGGTGCTCGGTCACCAGCTTCGCGACTTTTTCTGGAGAGGGGAGGGAGCCGATTGCGTGCGGCAGTTCGCCCCGCAGATCTTGGACAGCGGCGACGAACCTTCTCACCGCTTCGATGGCGTCAATCAACTGCTCCACATCTGCCATGTCGAAGTTCGGATCGTCGAACTGGCTCTTGGCTGTCGCAATCGTCGTGCGCAGACCTGCCACGGCGGTTGCGAAGGTTTCTGCAACGGCTTCGGTCGGAAGCTCGGGCAGTTCGATGCCGCAATCAGTGACGAATTTGCGAAGCTCTTCGGCGCGTTCGTTCAGGGAAACGGTCGTCGTGCTGTCGATGGTGAAGTCATAGACGATGCGATTCTGCGACGGCAGCGACAAGAACGAAAGCGGCTCCAGCAGGCGCTCGATTTCACGGATGAGAATGGCGGGTACAGCTTGGGTCATCGGTAGGCCACCACTTTGCGGTTTGCGACGAGGCGGCGCCCGAGGTGGTCAGGCGGCGATTTGAACTTGAACTCGCAGTATCGGTAGTCGTTGGGAAATCCGACATCGGAGCCCGCCTGAAGCGTCGCAAGCGATTGGCTGGGCGGGAGATATGCGTCGCCGCCAGTGGTTCTGAAATGATCGCTATTATCTGCGAAATTCGGCAACGAAGCCGTCGCGCCAGTGTCATTGATGACCGAAATCGTGATCGTCCAATTCGGATAGTAATCCATCGCGGGTTTGCCGTTGGTCCCGCCACCATGCGCTCGGTCAGGCATCGTGTGTTGGATCATGACGGAAACTTGGTTCGTCGTCAGATTGAACGCGATTGGCGAAATCGAGGTTTTGAGCGCGACCATCTGATTGCCGAGATCGCTGTTGGAATATTCAGCTGCGCTCGTCGAGGGGCCGAACTGATAGTGCGCGTCGGTCACCGTGGCGGAGGTCGACGGTTGTTTGCCGAAGAAACTGATGTTCACAAGGCCAGCAAACGGGTGATTGGCGGTGAAGCCGACCAGATAGGCGCCAACCAGTCCAATCGCGATCAACGCGATGGCGATCAGACCGATCGGGCCGGCTGCTGTGCCGATGCCGAGCGCAGGCCCCATCAATTGAAGCAGCGGCAAAACCGCGAGGCCGGCGGCGCTCGCTCCCGACAGAAGGTGCCCCATAGCGACCGAGGTGTCGTTCATCATATCGGCTTGGGCGTAGCCTGTAGCCGCGCCGTAGATTTCAAAGATGGCGACCACCGTCCCCAGCACGAGGACGCCGGTCTTCGCGACCTTGAGCGCTGTGGCTCCGGCGAATTCTTCGATAACACCTGCCGATTTATATGCGGCTTGGGTGGTTTCGAGAGACCATGTTGCGACCTCTGCGACCTTTCCTGACAGCGAGAATAGCGACTTGAGCGTGTCCGCCTTGTTGGTCGATGTCGCCAGTGACTTGAGCTCTGCAAACAGGCCGATCACATGGGGAAGGTTGTCGAAGATATAGTTGGCATTCCGTGTCAGCGCCTTGAGTGCCTTGGTCATTGGATGGGCGTCGTCCGCCATCGTCGCATTGAACGCATTGGTCAGCGCGCGGACATCGTCGAACATCTGCACGAAGTCCGCACCTGCGTTATAGACCTTCAGCAGTTTGTTGAGATGCTGCTCGGGGACACTCGATTTGACGATAATCATCTGACCCGCAACCTGCGTGTAGGACAGATAGACCTTCATCACGAAGTCACCGATCTGCGCGTTGGTCGGCGGCGCGGCAGAAGCGGATACGTTGCAAAGAATGTCGGCGCGCTGGGTGCTGTCCGCTATGGCGCTGTAGGCGTTGCCGGAAATTTCGATCGGTAGATCCTCGGCAACTTTGGTCAGGCGCTCGACGGTGAACAGGCCCGTCCCGCTCGTGCTGGAGAGATCATCGAGCAAAGAGCCGGCTGAGAGGTTGCGTACGTCCTCCTTGCTATGCAGTTCCGGCGCATGGGCGCGAATGGCAGAGAGGCCCGCGAACAGTTCGGTGAGGAATAGCATCCGCTCAACGGCAGGCGCGGCGTCAAAGACATCCAGCAGGTTGTCGGTCGACAGCAGCAACCGCTGAAACGAAACAGGTAGCCAACCACCAGCTTCCCAGACTTTGTCTTTCAGTCCGGATGTATTGCCGCGGTAGAATTCAGTAAGAGCGCCACTGAAGCAGCACATGAATTTTTCATCGAGCTCGTAATGGGTTCGAATGACCTCGAAGCTTTCGTGCAGATTGCCTTGGATTTGTGCGCCAAGTGTCTTGGAATCCTGCACCTCACTTTGTTTGAGGTGCTCCATCGTCGAATTGATGAGGCGCCAAAGTTCGATAGCTTTCTGGGCATCGTCGGTCTTGCGCCCGACCTCTTTGAGTTTGCCTTGGAGCTTTGCGTGCCACGCAGGGTCGGCTCGCTTTTTCGCGACTGCATCGACCTCGTACATGTAGCTGCGAAGCGGCGCGAGCCAGGGCATCAATTTGCCAGCAGGGTTCACCATAACAAACTCGTAAAAATCGGACCTGAAACAGGTTCAGCGTCCAAATGGGGGCGAGTTCGGTCAAGAAAATTATTCCAGCAGGCGAGCGCGCCGGTCGCGGTGATTTCGCGTAACGGGCGATCTGCAAACGAAAAAACGCTGGTTCCTTGGTGGGCGGAGCGTTGCCGTGTCACCTAGGGTAGTGGGGTATTCCCCCAAAATGCGGGGGAGGGCGTTTTGTGAGAACGTTTATCTTCATCAGACGAATCAACGTTCCAGAAATGCAAACGGCGGCCCAAGAGCCGCCGTCTTAGCCCCGCGCGTACGGAGAGAGAAAGAGTGCACGCGCGAGGGATATCGTGGACCGATCCTCTTAGAGGATGGTCTGGCCGGTTGCTGCCCAGTCCTTCGAGAACTGCTCCAGACCTTTGTCGGTCAGGACGTGCTTGGCGAGGCCCTTGATGACGCTCGGCGGGATGGTGGCAACGTCGGCGCCAGCCAGAGCCGACTCTTTGACGTGGTTCGGGGTACGGATCGACGCTGCGAGGATCTCGGTCTCGAAGCCGTAGTTGTCGTAGATCTCGCGGATTTCGCGGATCAGTTCCATACCGTCGATGTTGATGTCGTCCAGACGACCGATGAACGGCGAGATGTAGGTCGCGCCTGCTTTGGCAGCCAGCAGAGCCTGGTTAGCCGAGAAGCAGAGGGTGACGTTGGTCTTGATGCCGTTGTTGGTGAAGTGGCGGCACGCCTTCAGACCGTCGAGGGTCAGCGGCAGCTTGATGACGACGTTGTCGGCGATCTTGGCGAGGTGCTCGCCTTCGGCGACCATGCCGTCGTAATCCATCGCAGCGACTTCGGCCGAAACCGGACCGTCAACGAACGAGCAGATTTCAGCGATGACTTCTTTGAAGTCACGGCCCGACTTTGCGATCAGCGACGGGTTGGTGGTCACACCATCCAGCAGGCCGTAATCGTTCAGTTCCTTGATGTCTTCGACAACTGCGGTATCGACAAAAAATTTCATGTCTTCTCTCCTTATTTCCCCGTGAGCGCCTTGGCGCGGGCGATAATGGCGTCTTTCGTGATGCCGAACTCTTCGTAAAGGCGTTCAGCCGGAGCCGAAGCCCCGAAGCCGGGCATTCCGATGACGTCATTCTCGGATGCGACGTAGCGTGTCCAGCCAAATTTGCCCGCAGCTTCGATTGCAATGCGCGGCGCGTTGCCCAGAACGTCGGCTTTATAGGCTTCCGACTGGTCTTCGAAAAGCTCCCAGCTCGGCATGGAAACCACGGCAACACCGAAACCTTCGGCGGCGAGCGCTTCGGCAGCCTCG